>JAYPEA010000001.1:0-71459 GCA_038125525.1 Burkholderiaceae bacterium
TGGCGCAACGATTTGCCCCCGCTTGAGCAACTCAGCGGCCACCTGCGGCTAGAGGGGTCGGCATGGCGTGCCCGCGACGTCAAGGCTCAGTGGTTGGGCGGGGCCGTTGCTGGCGAGGTGGAATACGCCCCGGGCGGCGCCTGGGGCGTGCAACTGCAAGGCGCAGCCCAGGTGCAGCGGCTGCTTGCCGTAGAGGCGCTGGCCCCTGCGCATGCCTTGCTCAAGCACATGCAAGGTGTGCTGCCTTTTGCGCTGCAATGGCAACGCACGGCGCAGGCCAGCAATTGGCGGTTTGACTCGTCGCTCCAAGGTGTGGCGCTCACGGTGCCCGCGCCATTTACCAAGTCGGCCGACAGTCGCTGGCCGTTGCAAATCGAGGTCAATCAAAGCGATGACCAGCCGTTGGTGCAACTGCGCCTAGAAGCGCCAAGCGCGCCCGTGGCCGCCCGGGTGCGTTTGCAAGCACGTGCGGGCGCGTGGCATCCGGTGTCTGGGGCGTGGGCTGTGGGCGCGCCGTTACCCGACACCCGCGCCGAGACCAAACCCCTGCGTGGTGTGCTGCAGCTGTCCGAGCTGTCGGTGGATGCATGGAACGACTGGCTGGTGCGCGGGGTGCTACAAAACACCTTGGGCACGACGCCAGCCCTGTCGTCCGATTGGTGGCCAGACCAGTGGCAAGTCGAGGTTGATCGGCTGCAGGTGCAAGGCACGGTGCTCACCCAACTCAGCGGGCAAGCCCAGCGTGCGGGCAACAACGGCTGGCGCGGCGTGATTGACGCCACCCAAGTCAAAGGTCAGTGGCAGTGGCAACCGGCCAGCGGCAAACAAGCCGCCCGCCTGCGCGGCAACTTTGAGCGGTTATGGTTGCCCAAGCCGCGCGACGGCGCAGCCAATTGGAGCCAACAACTGCGCGACGATTTGCCCGACGCCGACGTGGTGGTGCAGTCGCTCAAAATAGGGCCACGCGACTGGGGGCGTCTGGAGCTGACGGCCAAGCCACAACCGCAGCGGCCGCAGCGCTGGCAAATCAGCAAGTTGTGGCTGCAAACCGCCGACGCCGACTTGCGGGCCAGCGGCTACTGGCAAACCCCATCGGCCGATGCCGGCGGCAACGCGCCGCAGCGTACCGCGTTGAAGTTTGGCCTGCGTATTGCCAACGCCGGGGCGTTACTGGCGCGCTTTGACATGCCCGGGGTGCTTCGCGACGGCGCCGGTAACCTGCAGGGTGAGCTCAGTTGGGCTGGTGCGCCGTTTGATTTTCAGCAGGCCAGCTTGGCGGGCGACATGGAGCTGAACCTGACCAAGGGCCAATTTTTGCGTGCTGACCCGGGCATCGCCAAGCTGCTTGGGGTGCTAAGCCTGCAAACCCTGCCCCGGCGCTTGCTGCTGGATTTTCGCGACGTCTTTGATAAGGGTTTTGCCTTTGATCAAACGCGCGGCAAGGCGCGCGTGACCCAAGGCGTCATACGCACCAACAACTTCACCATGCAAGGCGTCAGCGCCTCGGTCTTCATGGAGGGCGAGTTGGACTTACTGCGCGAAACGCAACAACTGCGTGTGCTGGTCTCGCCCGATGTCGACACCACCGCGGTGTCGCTGCTCACCGCCACGGCCAACCCCGTGGTGGGGTTGGTGTCGTTTTTGCTGCAGCGTAGCGTGGGCAGCGTCATCAACGCCCAAGGCATGCGGGCGTTTGAAGTCAGTGGCAGTTGGGACAACCCTCAGGTAGAAAACGTCGCCTTGCGGCGCAACGACGGCAAAGCGCCGGTGGAGGTACTTGAGCCGCAAAACCGCAAAGCCCCGGTGCAAGCGCCCGCAGCCAAACCGGTGGCCCCAGCGGCACAGTGACTCAGGTGTCTTCGTCCTCGGTGTGGCGCCTTGGTGGTTCGCCCCTGGGGCGACCGTGGAACATGGTCCACCACACAATCAGCACCAAGAGCAACAGCGCACCCAACGATTCAAGCAACAATAACCACATGCAATCGGTTCAGCCTTTGCCACCTATTAAATCCCAAGGCCGCCAGGCCCTGAGGATTGGTTTGCTCGTGATTTTAGGCTGGCTGGCGGGGTGTGCCGCCCCGCCCCCGGTTACCACACAGGCCCCGCCGCCCGCGGTGCGCCCAGCGCCGGTGCCGACACCGTCGGCCGACGCCGACATGGCGCAATGGTTGGCCTGGGACGCCCAGCTGGCCTTGCCCCCGGCGCGCGAGCAAGCTGGTAGCCAGTGGTTACCCGTGCATTGGCGCGAACTGCCCGGCATAGGCCAAGATGACCTGGACGGCGTGTGGCAGGCTTGGCTGCGTAGCTGCGAGCAACAGCGCGCCGACTTTTGCCGCGCCTTGCAGTTGCAGCAACTGGCCGAGCCGGCGCAGCGCTGGCAGTGGCTGATTGCGCATTGGCAGCCCTATGCCGTGCAAAGCGCGCAGGGTACGCGCACCGGTATGCTTACCGGGTATTTTGAGCCTCAGCTCAAGCTCATGCGGCAGCGCGATGCCACCCACACGGTGCCGCTGTACGCCTTGCCCCAAGGTTGGCGGCAAGGCCAAACGTGGTACACACGCCAGGCCATTGACACCCAAGAGGCACCGCAACAAGCCCTAGCGGGTAAGGCCATTGCGTGGGCTGCTGACCCCATCGAGGCGTTGGTGCTGCAAATACAAGGCTCAGGTCGGGCCACCATTACCGAGCCCAACGGCGAGTCGCGCCAGGTGCGCTTGGCGTTCGCCGGGCACAACGGTCAGCCGTACCGCAGCATCGGGCGCTGGCTGCTTGACCAAGGCGAGGTAAGCGACGGCAGCTGGGACGGCATTCAGGCCTGGGTGCAGCAAAACCCCGAGCGCTTACAAGCGTTGCTGTGGGTCAACCCACGGGTGGTGTTTTTTCGCGAAGAGGCGCTGGCGCCCAGCAACGCCAACAGTGGCCCACGCGGCGCCCAGGGCGTGCCGCTGACGCCGGCACGTTCGGTGGCGGTGGATCCCCGCAGCGTGCCCTACGGCACGCCGCTTTGGCTGGACACCGAAGGTGTGGCGCTTACCGGCTCGCGCTTGGTGCTGGCACAAGACACCGGTGGGGCGATTGTGGGTGCGGTGCGTGCGGATTTTTTTACCGGCTGGGGCCAAGCCGCCAAGGACACGGCGTATCGGCTCAAGCAGCCCATGCGCTGGTGGGCGCTGGCGCCACGCGAGGCGCCCGCGTTGCCGCCACAATAAAGGTCTTGGGCCCGGGGGAGAACACATGATTAAGCTCATCGGTTGGTTGGTATTGGCCGCGGTGTTGGTGGTGGGCTGGGATGCCTGGGTTAAGTGGTACGACGGCGAGGCCTCGGCCAAACAAACCGTGCAAGAGGTGCGCCAGCGGCTGGGTGAGCTCATCATGCCCGAGCCCGAGCCCCCGCCGCAGCCCCAAGCCCCGCCGGCTGCGCCCAAAGCGCCGGTGCGTGACGCCTCACCTGAGAGTGGCCTAACCAGTGTGTGGCGCGCGTGGTTGCGCCAACTGTTGGAGTAAACGCCGAGTCACAGGCTGCAGCGGTCTGGACAGTTGGGGTGACTTGCGTTGTGGCCCACGCTGACCATAATGGGCGCAAACTGGAGAACCGATGAACGCCCCGCTACGACACCAGCTTCCTGCCGACGTGCTTGAGGCCCTGCAGCAGGCCTCGTTAGAGGACAAATACACCACACCGCGCGGACGAGTCTTTATGAGCGGCGTGCAGGCCTTGGTGCGCTTACCCATGCTGCAGCAGCAGCGAGACTTAAGCCAGGGGCAGCGCACCGGAGGTTTTGTAAGCGGCTACCGTGGCTCGCCCCTGGGTGGGTACGACCAGGCGCTGCACGCCGCGCGCGCGCACCTGGCCAAGCACGACGTGGTGTTTCAGCCCGGAGTTAACGAAGAGTTGGCCGCCACCGCCGTATGGGGCACGCAGCAGTTGGGCTTTGCGCCGGCGGCCAGTCGCCGACTCGATGGCGTGTTTGGCCTGTGGTACGGCAAGGGCCCCGGCGTGGACCGCTGCAGCGACGTGTTCAAGCACGGCAACATGGCGGGCACCACCCCCTGGGGTGGGGTGCTGGCCTTGGCCGGCGACGATCACGTGGCCAAGAGCTCCACCGCCGCGCACCAAAGCGACCACATTTTTATGGCCTGTCACATGCCGGTGTTTTTTCCGGCCTCGGTGCAAGACGTGCTTGACTTGGGTGTACACGCCCTGGCGCTGAGCCGCTACGCCGGGGTGTGGACCGGCATGAAGACGATTCAAGAAATCATCGAGTCCGGTGCCACCGTGGACGTGGACCCGGGCCGCGTTCAGGTGGTCAAGCCCGACTTTGCCATGCCCGTTGACGGCGTGCATATTCGTTGGCCCGACCCCGCCTTGGCGCAAGAAGAGCGGCTGTTTGGCACCAAGTGGCCCGCGGCGCTGGCGTACTTGCGTGCCAACCCGCTAAACGTCAACGTCATGGCCAGCGGGGCCGACCGGCTGGGCGTAATCGCCAGTGGCAAAGCGTTTAATGACGTGCGCCAGGCGCTGGCTGACTTGGGGTTGGACGCGCAGGCCTGTGCGCGCATCGGTTTGCGTTTGCACAAGGTGGCTGTGGTGTGGCCGTTGGAGCCACACGCGGTGGATGCTTTTGCGCGTGGGCTACAAGAGGTGTTGGTGGTTGAAGAAAAGCGCCCCATCATAGAGAGCCAACTGCGCGACATGCTTTACCCTTGGCCCGACGCCCAGCGCCCTCGCGTGCTGGGCAAGCGCGACGACCAAGCCCAGCCGTTGCTGCGTGCGCACGCAGACTTAAACGCCGCCATGGTCGCACGTGCCTTGGCTGCACGCGTGCTGGCCCTGGGCGTGCCCGAGGACATTGCCGCACGCATCAACGCCCACTTGGCGGTGCTGCAAGCCAAAGACGCGGCCATGACCGAGCTGGCCACAGCGCCCACCGAAGACCGGGTGCCGTGGTTTTGTTCGGGGTGTCCGCATAACACCTCAACCCGTGTGCCCGAGGGCTCGCGCGCCATGGCCGGCATTGGTTGCCACTTCATGTCGGTATGGATGGACCGCGCCACCGTGGGCTTTACCCAAATGGGCGGCGAAGGCGTGCCTTGGGTGGGGCAGGCGCCGTTTTGCCACGACCGCCACATGTTTGCCAACATCGGCGACGGCACGTATTTTCATAGCGGCTTGCTGGCGATACGCCAAAGCATCGCCGCGGGCGTCAACATCACCTACAAAATTTTGTACAACGACGCCGTGGCCATGACCGGTGGCCAGGCCATTGGCGAGCGCCCTGAGGGCCATAGCGTGGCGCAAATTGCGCAAAGCGTGTTGGCCGAGGGCGCACAGCAATTGGTGGTGGTCACCGACCAGCCCGAAAAGTACCCCGCCGGCGTGCTGCCAACGCGGGCCAAGGTAAGACACCGAGATGACCTAGACACCGTGCAGCGCCACCTGCGCGAGGTGGCCGGCACCACGGTCATCATTTACGACCAAACCTGCGCCACCGAAAAACGCCGCCGGCGCAAGCGCGGCAAGATGGTAGACCCCGCGCTGCGGGTGTTTATTAACCCCGAGGTGTGCGAAGGCTGTGGCGACTGCAGCGTGCAGAGCAACTGCCTCAGCGTGGAGCCGCTGGAGACCCCACTGGGGCGCAAGCGCACCATCAACCAAAACACTTGCAACAAAGACACCTCGTGCCTCAAAGGCTTTTGCCCCAGCTTTGTCACGATTGAAGGCGGGCGCTACGTGGGCACCAAGCCAGCGGCTGCGCCGGTGCCGCCGCGCGCCCTTGCCGAGGACCTGCCCTGGCCCACCCTGCCCGAGCTGCACACGCCGTGGGGCATGCTGGTGGCCGGCGTGGGGGGCACCGGGGTGATTACGATTGGGCAGTTGCTTGGCATGGCGGCGCACCTTGAAGGCAAGGGTGTGGTTACGCAAGACTCGGCCGGTTTGGCGCAAAAAGGCGGGGCCACGTGGGCCCATGCGGTTATTGCCGCACGCCAAGACCAGTTGCACAGCACGCGCGTTGACGTGGCTGCGGCGGAGGTGGTGCTTGGGTGCGACCCCATCGTTGCCGCTGGGCACGAAACGTTGCTGCGCGTACGCCACGGACAAACGCGCGTGGTGCTCAACAGCCATGCCACCCCCACAGCCAGCTTTGTGCAACACACCGCGTGGCAAAACCCAGCCCAGGCCTGCGCCGGCCGCGTGGCGCAAGCCGTGGGCGAGCCGCTGGTGGCGGCGTTTGACGCGCACCGCGTGGCCACCGAGTTGTTGGGCGACAGCATTTACATCAACCCCATGGTGCTGGGCTTTGCCTGGCAAAAGGGGTGGGTGCCCTTGCATCTGCAGACACTGCGCCGTGCCATTGAACTCAACGGCGTGGCCGTGGCCAACAACCTCGCGGCGTTTGACTGGGGCCGGCGCTGCGCCCACGATTGGGCTGCGGTGCAAGCCCTGTTGCGCCCGGCGCAGGTGGTGCAGTGGCACGCCAAACCCTCGCTGGAGGCGTTGGTGACCGACCGGGTGCAGCGCCTGACGCGCTACCAAAACCCTGCCTTGGCGCAACGCTACCAAGCGCGCGTGCAAGCGGTGCAACAGGCCGAGCAGGCGCTGCCTGGCGTTGGGCCTGGCCTGCCCCTAACCGAGGCGGTGGCGCGCCAGTACTACCGCGTGCTGGCCATTAAAGACGAGTACGAAGTGGCGCGCCTGTACACCAGCGGCGACTTTGTGCAACAGGTGCGGCAACAGTTCGAGGGCCAGGCCAAGGTGTTTTTTCACGTGGCCCCTGCGTTTTTGGCGCAACGCAACGCACGTGGCCAGCCCGTTAAGCGCCGCATGGGTGGCTGGTTGCTGGGCGCCATGCGGGTACTGGCGGCCATGCGCGGCTTACGTGGCAGCGTTTGGGACGTGTTTGGCTACCACCCCGAGCGACGCGCCGAGCGCGCTTGGCAAACCGAGTACGAGGCGGCACTGGAGCAGGTGATGGCCACGCTGGATGCGCCGCGCCACGGGTTGGCGGTGCAAATTGCGCAAGTCGCCGAGCAGGTTCGAGGCTACGGACACGTCAAAATGAACAACCTGCAGGCCACGCGCGGCACCCTGGCGGCTTTGCTGCGGCGCTGGGCGGGCGATGAAAACGCGTCAAGTCATCCGTCCAGTCCGCACACGCCGGTGCCACAGGCCACCGTACCCGGTGGCTCAGGCGTGGCTTAAGCGTTGCATACAATGGCGGATTAACCATGTTTTGGAGTGAGCTGTGTTGATTTCCAACGCCTACGCGCAAGCCGCTGGGGGCGGCGAGCCCTCATCACTGATGACGCTGCTGCCTTTGCTGTTGATGTTTGTGGTGCTGTACTTTGTGATGATTCGGCCCCAAATGAAACGCCAAAAAGAGCACAAAGCCATGATTGAAGCCTTGGCCAAAGGCGACGAGGTCGTCTCGGCCGGTGGCATCGCGGGCAAGGTCACCTCGGTGGGCGAGAGCTTTGTGGGTTTAGACATCGGCGGCAACGTTGAGGTGCAGCTGCAGCGCAGCGCGGTGGCACAGGTGCTGCCCAAAGGCAGCCTGAAATAACGCCACCGATTTCGTTACCAACGCGGTGCGACCCCGTGTCGTGGACGCGGTCTCACGGGTGAGTGCATGAACCGATTTCCCCTATGGAAGTACCTCGTACTGGGCGTGGCGCTGGTGCTGGGCGTGCTGTACACCGCGCCGAACTTTTTTGGTGAGGCCCCTGCGGTACAGGTCTCGGCCTTGCGCAGCACCGTGCGGGTTGATTTGGCGCTGATGCAGCGGCTGCAGCGCACCGTAAGTGACGCGGGCTTGCAAGTGCAAGGCAGCGTGCTGCAAGGCAACTCGGCCGTGCTGCGCTTGGCCAGCGCCGACGACCAGCTGCGCGCGCGTGATGTGCTGGACAAAGCTCTTAACCCCAACCCGCAAGCCCCAGCCTTTGTGGTGGCGCTGAACCTGGTCTCGCGTACCCCGCAGTGGATGCAAGAGCTGCTGGCCAAGCCCATGTACCTGGGCTTGGATTTGCGTGGCGGGGTGCACTTTTTGTTGCAAGTTGACATGGCCGCGGCGCTGCAAAAAAAGCTCGACACCACGGCAGCGGATTTGCGCCTGGCACTGCGCAGTGAGCGCTTGCGCCACCAAGGCATCGCGCGCGAAGCCGCTGCGGTGGTGCTGACCCTTCGCCCCGACACCCCAAGCGAGGCGGTGCAGCGTGTGTTGGCGCAGCAAGCACCAGACTTGCAGTGGATAGAGCAAACCAGCGACCAAGGCAATCAGTGGCGCGGCCAGCTACGCCCCGAGGTGGTACGGCAGGTGCAAGAGCAGGCGCTTAAGCAAAACATCACCACGCTGCACAACCGCATCAACGAACTTGGCGTGGCCGAGCCGGTGATTCAGCAACAAGGCGCCGACCGCATTGTGGTGCAACTGCCCGGGGTGCAGGACACCGCCAAAGCCAAAGACATTTTGGGGCGCACCGCCACGCTTGAGATTCGCATGGTGGACGAATCCGCCGAGGGCCGCGCCGCTGAGCAAGGACAGGCACCGGTGCCTTTTGGTTCGGCCAAGTTTTTTGACCGCAATGGCCAAGCCGTTATCGTTAAGCGCGACGTGGTGCTCACCGGTGATAACCTCAACGACGCGCAGCCAGGCTTTGACAGCCAAACCCAAGAGCCCGCGGTGCACCTAAACCTCGATGCGCAAGGCGCGCGTATCTTCAAAGACGTGACCCGCGACAACGTGGGTAAGCGCATGGCGATTTTGTTGTTTGAAAAAGGTCAGGGCGAGGTGGTGACCGCACCCGTGATTCGCAGCGAAATCGGCGGCGGGCGGGTGCAAATTACGGGTCGCATGACCACCACCGAGGCCAACGACGTGGCGTTGCTGCTGCGCTCGGGCAGCTTGGCTGCACCCATGGAAATTGTGGAAGAACGCACCGTGGGGCCCAGCCTGGGCGCCGAGAACATTGCCCGTGGCTTTGACAGCGTGACCTGGGGCTTTGTGGTGGTGGTGGCCTTTATGTGCCTGTACTACGCGGTGTTTGGTGTTATCTCTAGCCTGGCGCTGGCCTTTAATTTGGCGTTGCTGGTGGCCGTGTTGTCCATGTTGCAAGCCACGCTGACCTTGCCCGGCATGGCCGCCATGGCGCTGACGCTGGGCATGGCCATTGACGCCAACGTGCTCATCAACGAGCGCGTGCGCGAAGAACTGCGCGGCGGTGCCGCGCCGCAGGCGGCCATTCACGCCGGCTACGAGCGGGCGTGGGGCACCATTCTTGACTCCAACGTGACCACGCTGATTGCCGGCGTGGCGTTGTTTTTGTTTGGCTCGGGGCCGGTCAAGGGGTTTGCCGTGGTGCACGTGGTGGGCATTTTGACCAGCATGTTCTCCGCGGTGTTGTTCTCGCGCGGTTTGGTCAACCTGTGGTACGGCCGGCGGCGCAAACTGGCCAAGGTGTCCATCGGCACCGTGTGGCAACCCAAATAGGCATCCAAGAGGCGCACCATGGAGTTTTTTCGTATTCGCCAAGACATCCCATTCATGCGCTTTGCGCGTGGCTTCAATGCGGTGTCGTTGCTTACTTTTTTGGCCGCGGTGGTGTTTTTGGTTACGCGCGGACTCAACCTGTCGGTGGAGTTCACGGGTGGCACGGTCATGGAGCTGTCTTATCAGCAAACCGCGCCGCTCGAGCAGGTGCGTCAAACCCTCAACACCCTAGGCTACGCCGAGGTGCCGGTGCAAAACTTTGGCTCCTCGCGCGATGTGCTGCTGCGATTGCCCGCTGCCGGCGGGCAAACCTCGGCCCAGCAAAGCGAACAGGTACTGGCCGCGCTGCGCGCGCAGGGCGAGCAAGTCACGTTGCGCCGTACCGAGTTCGTGGGGCCGCAGGTGGGTGACGAGCTGGCCACCAATGGCCTGATCGCGCTGGCGTTGGTGATTGTGGGCATCATGCTTTACTTGTCGATGCGCTTTGAGTGGAAGTACGCGGTTTCGGCCATCGTGGCCAACTTGCACGACGTGGTGATTATTTTGGGCTTTTTTGCCTTTTTCCAGTGGGAATTTTCGCTCGCGGTGCTCGCCGCGGTACTGGCGGTGCTGGGCTACTCGGTTAACGAGTCGGTGGTGATTTTTGATCGGGTGCGCGAATGCTTTCGCCGCTACCGCAAGCTCGAAACCCGCGCCATCATCAACAAGGCCATCACCTCAACCATTAGCCGCACCATCATCACGCACGGGTCCACGCAGGTCATGGTGTTGTCCATGCTGTTGTTTGGTGGGGCCACGTTGCACTACTTTGCGTTGGCGCTGACCATTGGTATTTTGTTTGGTATTTACTCCTCGGTGTTTGTGGCCGCGGCCATTGCCATGTGGCTGGGCATCAAGCGCGAAGACTTAATCAAAGCCGACAAAGACATTGACCGCAACGACCCCAACGCCGGAGCTGTGGTTTAAGTCAGTCGTTGCCATTGCCCTGCGGGTAGTGAGGCCACGTAGCCGTCGAGCTCCAAACTTAGTAGCACCGCTTGCAGCGTGGCCGGCGCCAGGCCGCTGAGCTGGCTTAGCGTGTCAATATGTTGGGGCGCGTCGCTCAAATGCGCCCACACCTTGGCCGCGTCGCCTTGCGGGCTGGCCACCGCAGACGCCTGGCTGGGCTTGGCGGAATCTGCCCGGGCTGAGGGCGTCCGCCACCCCATGGCGTGGCCAACGTCTTGTGTACCCTCAATCAGCGCCGCACCTTGTTTGATGAGCGCATGGCAGCCTTTGGCCTGCGGCGCGTGAATCGAGCCCGGCACAGCCATGACTTCGCGTCCCAAGTCCAGCGCGACGTGCGCGGTGATGAGCGAACCCGAGCCCAATGAGGCCTCAACCACCAAGGTGCCTTGTGTCCACGCCGCCAGCAGCCGATTACGGCGCGGGAAGTGATGCCGCAAGGCCGCGCTGCCCAGCGGCAACTCGCTTAGCAGCACGCCATGGGCCGTGAGCTTTTGAGCCAACTCGGCGTGCGCGCGCGGGTACACGCGGTCGACCCCGGTGCCCACAAAGGCCACGCTGCAGCCGCCCGCATCCAGGGCGCCACGGTGCGCCGCGCCGTCAATGCCGCGCGCCAGGCCCGAGGCCACCACCACGCCTTGCTCGGCCAACTCGCGGGCCAAGTCGTACGCGGTGCGCTGCCCCAGCGGCGTGGGGTTGCGGCTGCCCACCATGGCCAGCGCCCGCGGTGCTTGCAACAGCGCCCGTTGGCCCGCGCCAAATAGCAGCAGCGGCGGATCGGCCAAATCGCGCAAGGCTTGTGGGTAGTCGGTGTCGTGCAGGGTAACCAAAAAGTGGTTGGTGTCCCGCTCAAGCCAGGCTTGGGTGGCGGCGCATTGCGCGGGCCAGTCGGGCCCGGGTTGGGCCCAGGCTTGGGGCGTGGGTTGTTGCTGCAACGACTGCCACGCTTGCCGCGGCCCCAACCCTGGGGTAAGCAGCAGTCCCAGCCAGTCGCGCCAATCGGCGCGTGCTTGTTCGCAAACCATCTCAGACTCCCTGACTTCGGTGTTGTTATGTGGCCCGTATTGTGCCAAGGCCGCGGCAACATCGGTCAAAATACAGGCTGGAGTTGCCATGGCACTGTTAACCATACTCACTTACCCCGATCCGCGCCTGCACACCGTGGCCCAACCCGTGGCCAAGGTGGATGATGAAGTGCAACAACTGGTGCGCGACATGCTCGAGACCATGTACGAGGCCAAGGGTGTGGGATTGGCCGCCACGCAAGTGAATGTGCATCGGCGCGTGTTGGTGGCCGACGTGAGCGAAACCCGCGACCAGCCGCAGGTGTTCGTTAACCCCAGCTTGGTGTGGGCCAGCGACGAGCGCCAAGTGGCCGAAGAGGGTTGCCTGTCGGTGCCCGGTTACTACGACGGGGTGGAGCGTGCCGTGCAGGTGCGCGTGCAGGCGTGGGACGAGCATGGACAAAGCCGCGAGGTACACGCCGAGGGCTTGTTGGCCGTGTGCTTACAGCACGAGATGGACCATTTGGCGGGCAAGGTGTTTGTTGAATACCTCTCCCCGCTCAAGCGCAACCGAATCAAGACCAAATTGCAAAAGCAAGCCCGAGAGGCGCGGGTGTAGTCGCGTGCGTGTGGTTTTTGCGGGCACCCCGGCGTTTGCGGCACGGGCCTTGCAGGCGTTGCGCGACGCCGGACACGAGTTGCTGGCGGTGTTAACCCAACCCGACCGCCCCGCCGGGCGTGGCCAGCGGCTGCAGCCCTCGCCGGTTAAGGCGCTGGCCAGTGCCTGGGGGGTACCGGTATGGCAGCCCGCCAGCCTCAAGCTCGATGGCCGCGACGCTGCAGTGGCGCAAGCCACGCAAGCCGCGTTGCTTGCCATGGCGCCCGAGGTCGTGGTGGTGGCCGCCTATGGCTTGTTGCTGCCCCCGTGGTTGCTGCATCTCGCCCCGCGCGGGGCGCTGAATATTCATGCGTCGTTGCTGCCGCGCTGGCGCGGGGCCGCGCCGATTCAGCGCGCCATTGAAGCTGGCGATGAGCACACCGGCGTGTGCATCATGCAAATGGCCCAGGGGCTGGACACCGGCGACGTGTGGCTGCGCCAGGCCGTGCCCATTGCACCGCACGACACCGCTACCACGTTGCACGCGCGCCTGGCCGATTTGGGCGCCGACTTGATGCAACAGGTGCTTGATGACATGGCCCAACCCAACCCAAGGTTGGCACCCCAAGCGCAAGCCAGCGAGGGCGTGACGTACGCGGAGAAAATTCAAAAACACGAAGCGGTGGTCTCGTGGGGTGAGTCGGCCGCTGCGCTGGCGCGGCGCATGCGCGCGTTTGACCCGGCCCCAGGCATGCGTACCCGGCTTCAAGGACACACCGAACCACTTAAGTTGTGGCAGGCCCACGCGTTGGCGCAGACCACCCAGGCGCCACCGGGTACCGTGCTTGCCGTGAGCGAGGCGGGCGTGGACGTGGCATGTGGCCAAGGCGTACTGCGGGTGACGCAGTGGCAGCGACCCGGTGGTAAGCGTGTGCCCGCGGGCGTGTGGGTGCAAGGCCACACGCCGTCCGTGGGCAGTGTGCTGACATGAGTGACCTCACGCCCCACGTGCCCGGCTTGCGCTGGCACGCACGCCAGGCGCTGTTTGCCAAAGGGCTGCGCGATGTGCTGCCGGTGGCCCCTGGGCTGATGGCCTGGGGCTTGACCACCGGGGTGGCATTGACCACCTTTGGTCTGAGCCTTCCCGAGGCCTTGTTGATGACGCTGGTGGTGTTTGCCGGCAGCGCCCAATTGGCGGCCACGCCGTTGATCATGGTGGGCGCGCCGCTTTGGGTGGTGTGGGTTACCTCGGCCTGCGTGGCGCTGCGATTTGTGGTCTTCAGTGCCCATTTGCGGCCGTACTTTCAGGGACTGCCGCTACGCCAGCGCGTGGTTTGCGCTTACTTCATGGGCGATTTGTCTTACGTGGTTTTTACCCGGCGCTACCCCCAGCCCGGGGCCGACGCTCAGGCGCGCGCCGAGCAACACAGCTACTGGTTTGGCAACACCTGCGGCAACTGGCTGGCGTGGACGTCGGCGTGTTTGACCGGGGTGGTGTTTGCTAACGCCATTCCCAGCCATTGGGGTTTGGCGTTTGCTGGCATTTTGGCGTTAAGCGCCATTGCCGGGTCGCTGTTGCACAACGCCATGCGCGTGGTGGCCGCTGCCGTGGCCGCGGGGGTGGCCATCATGGCCTACCACTTGCCATACAAACTTAACATTCCGCTGGCCATTGTGGCTGCCGTGGCGGTGTGCCTGTTGGTTGAGCGGGTGTGGCCGCGCCGCGCCAACACCGCATGACTGAGCTCAACCAAACCGACGCCTGGACCTTGCTCGCCATTGTGGGCATGACCGCCGTGGTGTTGATGTGCCGGGGCAGCTTTATTCTGCCTGGGCGCTCGTGGCGGCTGCCTGAGTGGCTGCAACGTGGCTTGGCGTATGCCCCCATTGCCGCGCTGGCGGCGGTGATTGCCCCAGAAATTGGGCTGCGCGACGGCATGGTACTCACCGATTGGAAGGACGCACGCTTGCTGGCGCTGGTGGTGGGCATGCTGTGGTTCTTTTTGCGTGGCAAAAGCGTGCTGGGCACCATGCTACTTGGCATGGCGGTGTACTTGCCCTTGCACTTGGGTTTGGGCTGGTAGGCGTGGCGCGTGGCTGCGGCGCCTTAGGTGGTTAGGCCAAGCCGTCGGGCCAGGGCAAACCACACCAAGCTGGCGCTGTAACTCAGCCATGCCGTCCAAAAGGTATGGCTGGGGTAGTGGGCGCCACGCAGCGTTTGCACCGCCCCCAGCACCAGCGCCCCCACCGCAACAATGCCGATCAACCACGGCGCGGCCCGACGCCAGCGTGGCGACGGCGCCTGCCGCCAAAAAGGCCACCACGCCAAAAAACCCAGCACCGACGAGACGTGACCCCCAGGAAAGCAGCCACCGCCGCCGCCGTCGCTCTGCCCCCACGTCCAGTGCGACACGTACCAACCTTGGCCGCCAAACGCCGCCATCGACCACGGGCAGCTTGTTAGGCTGTTGGCTTTGATGAGCCCGATCAACAACAGGTTAAGGCTCACCGCCGTCATCCACGTGAGCTTGACGCTTCGACCGGGCCAGGCCGTCGCTGCCGTTGGCCACGCCGCCCACATCCAACAAAGCACAAACGCCACCGACAGCGCGCGTTGCGCGCCCCGGTGCAGCACCGCCTCGAGCCAAAAATTGTTGCGCAACGCAAAGCCCTGGCTGGTGCCCAGTGCGTGCATCACCCACCAATCCAGTCCCGAGGCATCCCACAACAGCAACAACGCCAACGCCAACACGGCGTATTGCCACGGGTTGCCGCGTCCTCCCTGCGCGCGGTCATTTTTTTCATCTCTGGCAATTATCACCGCGTACACTGCGGCCACGGGAGTAGCAGACGATGAGCGTACGTTTTTCAAGCCGCTGGGCGCCCAATTTGCTGGCCGCCCTGTGGTTGGCCGGCCCAGGCAATTTGCCGCTGTGGCAGGCGCTGTGGGATTTGCCCGAGGTCAGTGGTTGGCGCGGTGCGGGCTTTGTGTTGGGCCACGCCTTGATGCTCGCGGGCGTGTTGTGGGCGCTCATTGGTGCGTTGACGTGGCGCGTGGTGTGGCGACCCTTGGTGCTGGTGTTGCTGGTGGTGGCGGCAACCACGGCTTATTACATGACGGCTTACCGCGTGGTAATTGACGACGGCATGATGGCCAATGTGTTTGCCACCGACGTGCGCGAGGTGCGCGACTTGGTGTCTTGGCGCGGCGCGATGTGGTTGCTGCTGTTGGCGGCTTTGCCTGGTTGGTGGTGGTGGCGCGCCACGGCGTACGTTGCACCCCGCGGCGTGTGGGGCAGCGTGTGGCGCAACGCATTGGGCGTGGTGGCGGGCTTGGTGTTGGCCACGCTGGCGCTTTGGGTGATTTTTCAAGACTTTGCCTCTATTACCCGCAACCACCGCCAACTGCGCCTGATGATGAACCCGCTCAACGTGGTGTACGCCACCGGGCAACTGGCGTATGCCGCCTTGCCCCATCGCGTGCAGCCCATGCGGGTGGTGGGTGCAGATGCCACCTTAGGGCCAAGCCATGCCCGCGGCGCGCGGCCGTTGTTGTTGGTGCTGGTGGTGGGAGAGACATCGCGTGCCGCCAACTGGCAACTGGGCGGATACGCACGCGCCACCACGCCGCGCTTGCAGCAGTTGGTGCAGCAAGGTGAGGCGGTGTATTTCAGCAACGTGACCTCGTGCGGCACGGCCACGGCCTTGTCGTTACCGTGTATGTTTTCCCCGCAAACCCGCCAACGCTTTGACGGCGCACCCAGCGAGGGGCTGCTTGACGTGCTGCAGCGTGCCGGCTTGGCGGTGCTGTGGCTGGACAATCAATCCGGCTGCAAAGGCGCATGCGACCGGGTGCCCTCGGTGAACACGCGCGCGCTGGACAACCCGCGCTGGTGTGCCAGCGGCGAGTGCCGCGACGAGGTGATGCTCGATGGCTTGACCCAGCGCATCGCGGCGCTGCCCGCGTCGCGCCGCGCCAAGGGCGTGGTGTTGGTGCTGCACCAAATGGGCAGCCATGGCCCGGCCTATTACAAGCGGGTTGACCCAGCCTTTAAGCGCTTTTTGCCCGAGTGCACCAGCAACGCGCTGCAAGCCTGCCAGCGCAGCGCGGTGGTCAATGCCTACGACAACACGGTGCTCTATACCGACCACTTTGTGGCCCAAACCGTGCAATGGCTTAAGTCGCAAACGCGTGCCGATACGGCGCTGTTGTACGTGTCTGACCACGGCGAGTCATTAGGCGAAAACAATTTGTACTTGCATGGCTTGCCATACGCGCTGGCCCCACGCGAACAAAAACACGTGCCCATGCTGGCGTGGACCTCGCCGGCGTGGCGCCAGCGCATGGGGCAAGACAGCCGCTGCGCCGCTGGCCAAGCCGCGCGCGCGTGGTCGCACGACAACTTTTTTCACACCGTGCTTGGACTGGCCGACGTGCGCACCCAGGTATACCGCCCCGAGCTTGACGCTTGGGCCTCATGCCGGTAGCGCACAAAACTACAATGACCCACTTCAACAGCAGCGAGCGGTAAAGGCATGGCGTTTCTTCGACTACAAGACTTATGCCAACAAGGGCGAGTACAAGGCGCGCGGGTGTTGATACGGGCCGACCTCAACGTGCCACTCGATGCGCAGGGCGCCATCACCGACGACACACGCGTGCGCGCCAGTGTGCCAGCCATTCGCATGGCATTACATGGTGGTGCCAGCGCGGTGCTGGTGACCTCGCACTTGGGCCGCCCTACCGAAGGTAAGCCCCGGCCGCTCGACACCCTGGCGCCCGTGGCCGAGCGACTTGGTCAGTGTCTGGGTTTGCCGGTGCGCCTACAAGCCGATTGGGTGGCTGGCGTAACCGCGGCGCCGGGTGAGGTGGTGTTGTTGGAGAACTGCCGGCTCAACCCCGGCGAGAAAGCCAACGCCCCCGCGCTGGCGCAACAAATGGCCGCCCTGTGCGACGTGTTTGTTCACGATGCCTTTGGCACCGCGCACCGCGCTGAGGCGTCAACCGTGGGCGTTGCCCAGTATGCGCCGCTGGCCTGCGCTGGGCCCTTGCTGGCCGATGAAATGGACGCCATTGGTCGCGCCTTACAAGACCCGGCTCGCCCGTTGGTAGCGATTGTGGCGGGCTCCAAAGTCAGCACCAAACTCACCATTTTGCAAAGCCTGGCACAAAAAGTTGACCGACTCATCGTTGGCGGCGGCATTGCCAACACCTTTATGTTGGCCTGCGGCTTGCCGATTGGCAACAGCCTAGCCGAACCTGATTTGGTGGAGCAAGCCCGCGCTGTGATGCAAGCCATGCAGGCCAGAGGTGCCGAGGTGCCCATTCCCACCGACGTGGTGGTGGCCCCGCGTTTTGCCGCCGACGCGCCCGCGCGGGTGGTGGCTGCCGAGCAGGTGGGCACCGAGGATATGATTTTGGACGTGGGCCCCGACACCGCTCAAACCCTAGCCGGGATTGTGCAGCAAGCGGGCACCGTGGTGTGGAATGGGCCATTGGGCGTGTTTGAGTTTGATGCCTTTGCGCACGGCACGCAAACCTTGGCCCACGCCATTGCCGCCAGCCCAGCCTTTAGCATCGCCGGTGGCGGCGACACCCTGGCCGCGATTGCCAAGTACGGCATCACCGACCAGGTGGGGTACATCTCCACCGGGGGTGGCGCGTTTTTAGAGGTGCTCGAGGGCAAAACGCTGCCTGCTTTTGAGGTGTTGGCCCAGCGGGCCACGGCAATCCACTCCATTCGAGGGTAATCATGGCGGTTAAAAAACGCGGCACCAAAATTGTGGCCACTTTGGGCCCGGCCTCGAGTGAGCCCGACTTGTTGCAGCGCATGATCGAGGCCGGCGTGAACGTGGTACGACTGAATTTTTCGCACGGCAGCGCCCAAGACCATGTGGCGCGCGCGCAGCTGGTGCGAGAGGCTTCGCTGCGCGCTGGGCGTGAGGTGGCCATCATGGCTGACTTGCAAGGTCCCAAAATTCGGGTGGGGCGTTTTGAACACGGCAAAATCACGCTCAAGCCCGGTGCGGCCTTTGTGCTTGATGCGCAGCGCAGCGAACCCGGCAACGACGAGGCCGTGGGCTTGGATTACAAAGAGCTGCCGCGCGACGTCAAAGCTGGTGACACCTTGCTGCTCAACGACGGCCTGATTGTGCTCTCGGTGCAAGCCGTGCGCGGTGCGTGCATTCACACCCAAGTCAAAATTGGCGGGGAGCTTGGCAACCACAAGGGCATCAACAAACTCGGTGGCGGGTTATCCGCCCCAGCGCTTACGGCCAAAGACATGGAAGACATCAAAACCGCCATGGCGTTGCAGGCCGATTACGTGGCGGTGAGTTTTCCCAAAAGCGCCACCGACATGGAGTTGGCGCGCCAGCTGTGTCACGTGGCCGGCGCCGAGTTTGGGCACAAGCCCGGCTTGATCGCAAAAATCGAGCGCGCCGAGGCCATTCCCGAACTCGAATCCATTCTCAGGGCCAGCGACGGCATCATGGTCGCGCGTGGCGACTTGGCCGTTGAAGTGGGCCACGCTGCCGTCCCCGCTTTACAAAAACGCATGATTCGCCTGGCGCATCAAGTGGACAAAGTGGTGATCACCGCCACCCAAATGATGGAGTCCATGATTCACGCCCCTGTGCCCACGCGGGCCGAAGTCAGTGACGTGGCCAACGCCGTACTCGACGGCACCGACGCCGTGATGCTCAGCGCCGAGACCGCCGTGGGCGACTACCCGCTTGAGACCGTATGCGAGATGGTGGCCATTTGCCAAGCTGCCGAAGAAGCCCACGACGCCGAGGTGCACCTAGACGACTCGCGCAAAACCATTCGCCGCATCGACCAAGCGATTGCCATGGGCGCGTTGTTTACGGCGCAGCGCTGCGGGGCCAAGGCCATGGTGGCGCTTACCGATTCGGGCTCTACCGCACTGTGGATGAGCCGCTTTAACATGCCCATTCCGATTTATGCCCTCACGCCGCGGGTGGCCGCGCAGCGGCGCATGGCCATGTACCGCAACGTGCGCCCCTTGTTGATGGACACCGCCGCCGAGCGTGACCAGGCGCTGGCTGACGCTGAGGCGCATTTGCTCAAACGCGGCATTGTGCAGTCGGGCGACATTTACGCCATTACCTGCGGCGAGCCCATGGGCGCCCCGGGTGGCACCAACATGCTCAAAATCTGCCGCGTAAGCTAGCGCGGGGGCTGCGGTCAAGCGCGACTAAAATTGGGCGCAGCAACGCCCCACAAAAAAAGGAACAGACCATGGCACTGGTAAGCATGCGCGAGCTCTTGGATGACGCCGCAGAGCACGGATACGGCATCCCAGCCTTTAACGTCAATAACCTCGAGCAGGTGCAAGCCATCATGGAAGCCGCCGCCGAGGTCAATGCGCCCGTCATCATGCAAGCCAGCGCGGGGGCGCGCAAGTATGCGGGCGAGGGGTTTTTGAAGCATTTGATTCAAGCCGCCGTGGCGAGCTACCCCACCGTGCCCTTGGTGATGCACCAAGACCATGGCCAAAGCCCCGATGTGTGCCAGGGCGCCATGGATCTGGGCTTTAGCTCGGTGATGATGGACGGCAGCCTACAAGCCGACGGCAAAACCATTGCCAGTTACGAATACAACGTTGACGTCACGCGCCGTGTGGTGGGCGTGGCGCACGCACTGGGCGTAACGGTAGAGGGCGAACTGGGCTGTTTGGGCAGCCTGGAGACCATGAAAGGTGACAAAGAGGACGGCCACGGCACCGACGCGACCATGACCCGTGAGCAACTGCTGACCGACCCCGAACAAGCCGCCGATTTTGTTGAGCAAACCCAGCTCGACGCCTTGGCCATTGCCATTGGCACCAGCCACGGGGCCTACAAGTTCACGCGCCAGCCCACCGGAGATATTTTGGCCATTGACCGCATCCAGGCGATCCACGCGCGCATCCCCAACACCCATTTGGTCATGCACGGCTCATCGAGCGTGCCGCAAGACTTGTTGGCCAAAATTCGCGAGTTTGGCGGCGACATGAAGGAAACCTACGGCGTACCGGTTGCAGAAATTCAGCACGCCATCAAGTTCGGCGTGCGCAAGGTCAACATCGACACCGACATTCGCTTGGCCATGACCGCGGCCACGCGCGAATTTTTGGCCAAAAACCCCAGCAAATTCGATCCGCGCGAATTTCTCAAGCCCGCGCGCGAGGCCGCCAAGGCGATTTGCAAGCAGCGCTACCTTGAGTTTGGTTGCGAGGGCCGAGCCGCTGGCATCAAAGGGCACACGTTGTCGGTTATGGCACAGCGCTACGCCAAGGGCGAGCTGGCGCAAGTGGTGCAAGCGGCTTGACCACAGCCGCGCTTCATACTTCAAGCCTGTACTCGTTGCCGCTGCTGGCGCGCGGCAAGGTGCGCGACAACTACGCCGTGGGTGAGCATCGCATGCTCATGCTGGCAACTGACCGCATCAGTGCGTACGACGTGGTCATGGCGCAAGCCATTCCGGGTAAGGGTGCGCTGCTCACACGCATGGCGCAGTTTTGGTTTGATAAGCTCACCCACGTGTGTCCCAACCATCTCACCGGTGCAGACCCGTGCGCATTGGTCAACGCCGACGAGGTGGAGCAAGTGCGCGAGCGCGCCATGGTGGTGCAGCGTTTGCGACCGTTGCCCATTGAGGCCGTGGTGCGCGGGTATCTGGCCGGCAGCGGCTGGCAAAGCTACCAGATCAACGGCACCGTGTGTGGCCTGACTTTGCCTGGAGGGTTGCGCCAGGCCAGCCGTTTGCCAGCCCCAATTTACACGCCGGCCACCAAGGCCGAGGCCGGCGCACACGACGAAAACATCAGCTTTGCGCAAACCCAGCGCATGGTGGGCGAAGCGTTGGCTGCGCAGGTGCGTGAGACCGCGTTGGCGTTGTATCAAGAGGCCGCGACGTACGCGTTGACGCGCGGCATCATCATTGCCGATACCAAGTTTGAATTTGGCCTGGACGCCAATGACCAATTGGTGCTCATGGACGAGGTGTTGACCCCGGATTCGTCGCGTTACTGGCCGGTGGAAGACCACCGCGAAGGCCAAAACCCGCCGAGTTTTGACAAGCAATACTTGCGCGATTGGTTGGCGCAGGCCACGGTTAATGGCCAACCCTGGGGGCACTGCGCGCCTGCGCCGGCGTTACCCGATGAGGTGGTGGCGCAAACCGCCGCGCGCTATCAAGAGGCGTGGCGCCGCCTGTGCTAGCTGAGTACCACGCTGGATAACCGGCGGCGGTAACTCGCCACCACTGGGTCTTCGGGGGGCACTTGGCCGTCGGCCACCTTGGGCTTGGGGGGCTCCATCACTTCCAAAATGGCCACGTACAGCTTGCGCGCCGCGTCGTCTTGCCAGGTTTTGTCGCGCATCAAAATTTCAAGCAACTCGTCCATGGCCGCCGTGGGTTGCTGCTGGTGCAGGTGCCAAGCGGCCAGCGCCAAGCGCGCGTCAAAGTCGCGCTTGTTCGCGGCAATGGCCGTTTGTAAGGCCGGCGCCTGAGCTTGTTGGCCTTGGGTGACGGCCTGCAGCCATTGTGCCGCGGCGGCAAGTTTGCGGTCGGCGGCGGTCTTGGCCTCAACCGGGGCCAGCACCTCGCGCGCCAGGTCAAGCTGATGCTGCAGCAGCAACTGTTGCAGGTACGCAAAGCGCGCGCCATCGTCGTCTGGGTTGGCTTGCACCGCTTGGGCCAGTTGCTCCAGTGCGGTTGTCGCACCGCCGGCTGCAGCCTGTTCGGGCTCGGGCTCGGACTCGGCCACCGGGGCCTCATCTTGCGCCATGGGTGTGACGTGTTTGTTCAAAAATTCGCGCACCTGCTGTGGGGGCAAGGCGCCCATGAAGCCGTCCACCGGTTGCCCGTTTTTAAGCAGCACGCAGGTGGGCAGGCTTTGAATGCCAAATGCCCCGGCGAGTTGTTGCTCGGTGTCGGCGTCAACTTTGACCAACTTAAAGCCACCGGCGTACTCGGCTTCCAGTTTTTCCAAAATTGGCCCCAGCGTGCGGCACGGGCCACACCAAGCGGCCCAAAAATCGACCAGTACGGGGATCTCGTTGGAGGCTTGAATAACCTCGACTTCAAAGTTTTCAATGGTGACGTCAATCATGGTGTGGGCAGCAAGCCTCGTAAAATAAAGCCTTTGAGGGAGCACGCATGAGCGATGTGGCAGTGGCAGTGGTCATGGGGTCAGCCAGTGACTGGGAGGTGATGCAGCACGCCGCCGAGGTGTTGCGCGACATGGAGGTGTCGCACGAAACACGGGTGGTGTCGGCGCATCGCATGCCAGACGACATGTTTGCCTTTGCCCAAGCCGCCCAAGCGCGCGGGATACGTGCCATTATCGCGGGTGCCGGCGGCGCTGCCCATTTGCCCGGTATGCTGGCGGCCAAAACCCCGGTGCCGGTGCTGGGTGTGCCGGTGCCTTCGCGGCACTTGCAGGGGGTCGACAGTTTGCACAGCATCGTGCAAATGCCACGCGGAGTGCCCGTGGCTACGTTTGCCATTGGCGCGGCTGGCGCGGCCAACGCGGCGCTTTTTGCGGTGGCGATGTTGGCCTTTGATCAGCCCGCGTTGGCCCAGCGTCTGGCGGCTTTTCGCCAGGCCCAAACCGCGCGCGCACGCGCCAGCGAGTTGCCCCACCCATGACGCCGCTGCCGCCGTCGCTGGTGTTGGCCAATGGCCGCCCAACCACACTTGGGGTGTTGGGCGGTGGGCAGCTCGGGCGCATGTTTGTGCATACGGCGCAGCGCATGGGGTACCGCGTGGTGGTGCTCGACCCCGACCCCGAGAGCCCAGCCGGGCTGGTTAGCCATCAGCACATTCAGGCCGAATACGATGACCCGGAAGCCTTGGCGGCCATGGTGCGTTTGTGTGACGCGGTGACGGTGGAATTTGAAAACCTGCCGGCTGCGGCCCTGCAAAGCCTCACCGGGCGGGTGCAGTTGGCCCCTGGCGCGCGCGCGGTGGAGGTGGCACAAAGCCGCATGGCCGAAAAGGCGTTTTTTGCTGCACACGCCGCTGCGCTGGGTGTGGGCCCAGGGCCTTACGTATGCATTGAGCGGGCACAAGATTGGGCTGGCGTGCCGCCGGCATTGTTTCCGGGGATACTCAAAACCGCCCGACTCGGTTACGACGGCAAAGGGCAGCAAGCGGTGGTCGACGTTGCCGCCGCACGCGCGGCCTGGTCTGGCTTGCACGAGGTGCCGTGTGTGCTGGAGCAGGCGCTGCCTTTGCGCGCCGAGTACTCGCTGCTGGTGGCCCGTGGCGCCGATGGCCAATGTGTGATGTTTCCGCCGCAACACAACGTGCACCGGCACGGCATTTTGGCTCGCACCGAGGTTGACCCCCACGCCCCCCCACCCAGTTGGTGGCCGCGTGCGGTGCAAGCGGCGCAAGCCTTAGCCGCTGCGTTGGACTATGTGGGCGTGTTGTGTTTGGAGTGCTTTTTGGTGGACGACGGCAGCGTGGACGGCCGCCTGGTGCTCAATGAAATGGCCCCCAGGCCGCACAACAGCGGCCACCACAGCATCGACGCGTGCGACATTTCGCAATTTGAACTGCAAGTGCGCGCCATGGCCGGGTTGCCGCTGGCGGCTCCGCGCTTGATGCAGGCTGCGGTGATGGTGAATTTGTTGGGTGACCTGTGGCTTGACGCCAAGAGCACGTTGCGTCAGCTGCCTTGGGCCGAGGTGTTGGCTGTCCCTGGGGTTAAGCTGCACCTGTACGGCAAAACCGAGGCGCGCGCTGGGCGCAAAATGGGCCACCTCACGGTGCTGGCTCCCAACCTGGAACAAGCCCGGGCGCAAGCGCAACATGCACAGGCGTTGTTGGGTATGGGCGAGTGACGCAACCGTTGACGTTCACGGGCTTGCGGATGAGCCACAACGTGCAAGTTTGCGCCGAGCATCTGGCGGCCGGGGGCCTGCTTGGGTTGCCCACCGAAACCGTATACGGCTTGGCCGCCGATGCGCAAAACGATGTCGCCGTGCGGGCGGTGTTTTCGCTCAAGGGGCGCCCGGCGGATCATCCCCTCATCGTGCACGTGGCCGCCGATGAGCCCGGGGCCACCCCAGCTTGGGCACACTTTGCCCAGCATGCGCCCGAGTGGGCCCGCACCCTGATGCAGGCGTTTTGGCCGGGCCCGCTGACGTTGGTGTTGCCGCGTCGCCCCGAGGTGGCCAGCGTCATGGCCGCCGGTTTGCCCACCGTGGCGGTGCGTTGCCCGTCGCACCCTTTGGCGCAGCAGGTGCTGGTGGCGGCCCGTGCCTTGGGCGTTTTTGGTGTGGCTGCGCCCAGTGCCAACCGGTTTGGCCGCATCAGCCCCACGCTGGCCTCACACGTGGTTGACGAATTTGCCAGCCACGCCGACAGCCAAACGCTGTGCGTGCTCGACGGCGGTGCGTGCGACGTGGGGATTGAGTCCACCATTGTCGATGCCTCGCGCCAACACCCGGTGCTCTTGCGTCCCGGTATGCTCGATAGGGCCACCATCGAAGCGGTGCTAGAGCAGCCGTTGCGCGCTCCAGACGCCGCGGCGCCGAGGGTCTCGGGCGCGTTGGCTTCGCACTACGCGCCGCGTACGCCGCTGCGGTTATGGTCCGCGGCGGATCTGGCTGAGGCTTTGCCGCAAGCCGGGCCCGGGGTGGCGGTGTACGCTTGGACATCGGTGCGTAAGCTGGCGCCAAAGGTGCCGGGTTTTGACTTGCCCGAGCAGCCGGCGGCCTGCGCCCATGAGCTGTTTGCCGTCTTACGCGCCATGGACGCCTTGGCCGTGCAGGCCTTGTGGGTGCAGCAACCCCCCGAGCATCCCAGTTGGGACGGCGTGCGCGACCGGTTGCGCCGCGCCGCCCACGTGGCCTAAGTCTGCTTCATGCGGCTTAGTGGGGCCGCGCTTGCGGCGTGGGTTGCTGCGCAGCCCAGGCCAGCAGTTGCATCAAGGCCGCGCGGCCACCCCGGGCTGGTTCGTGGTTGATGATGCCCACCACCACCAGCCACTGGCCCTGTTTGTTTCGCACGTAGCCAGCCACCGAGGCCACGTCGCGCAAGGTGCCGGTCTTAAGCCAGGCCTGTCCGAGTAACGCGGCCTCCCCGCGTTGATGCCCCACCCGCTTGACCGTGCCGTCGATGCCAGCAATCGCCAACGATTGCCGAAACGCCTCGGCGTAGGGTGCGCGCAAGTTGTGTTGCAGCAACGCCGCCAACGCCGCGGCGCTGAGCTGGCCTTGCCGGGTTAGGCCCGAGCCGTTGATGACCTTGGGTGGCGGCTGATCGGGCAGGGTGCGCCGCCACCATGTGGCCAGGGTTTGTTGCGCGCCATCAAAGGTGGCGGGCTGTTGCCGCGACAGCGTCAAAAACAGCTGTTGCGCCATGACGTTGTTGCTGAATTTGTTGATGTCTTGAATCACCTCGCGCAGTGGCAACGACGGTGCACGCAGCAGTGAGGTCGCGTGGGCTGGCACGTGACCCCAGCGTACTTTGCCACGCAGTTGCCCACCACTGGCTTGCCACAGGCCGAGCAACGCGCGCTTGGCGTGTGCTTGCGGGTCGGCGTATGCCACGGGCCACTCTTGCTCACCGCAGGCACGCGGGTAGGCCCCGCGCAGGCGGTAGTGGCGTGGGTTTGAAAAATCCGCCCGCAGGGCTTGGTGCCAATCGCCACACCGCCCGCCTTGCAGGCGCACGCGTTTGGGCACACGCAGGCCGGCCATGGCTGGCTCCACTTGCACCGTGGCAAAGCCGGTATGGGGTTGTGGAACAAAACGCAGAATCACCGCCTTGAAGTTCACCAGCAGCGCGTCGGGTTGCACGTTGTAAGGTCGCAGTGCTTCACCGTCAAAGCCGCCGGCTGCGCGCTTGGGTGGGGCAAAGGCGCGGTTATCCAGCACCATGTCGCCGTCGATGGCGCGTATGCCTTGGGCTTGCAGCTGAGCGTATATGGCCTCAATGCGCTCGAGCACCAGTTTAGGGTCGCCGCCGCCACGCACATACAGGTTGCCGCGCAGGTGGCCGTCGCGTATCACGCCGTCGGTTAAAAAATCGGTATGCCACACGTAGGTGGGGCCGAGCAGGTCAAGCCCGGCGGAGGTGGTGACCAACTTGGCAATCGAGGCCGGGTTCATGGCGCGCTCCGGGGCCACACTAAGCAACGCCGGCCCACTGCCAGCAGGCTGCACCAGCACCGATAAGCTTTGCAGCGGCAAATTGGCGCGCGCCATGGCCGCTTGTACCGACTGGGGAATGGTGTCGGTATCATGAGCGGCCCGCGCGCCAGCGGTGGCCCAAGCCAGAACCAAGGCCAGTGTCCAGGCGGCCCCATACCGGTGCGTGGTGAAGGTCTTGCTGCGCATGTCTGTATCGTCTCACAAACCGCTGCATCATATGTTGGCCTGGGATACCAGTGGCAGCGCCGTGAGCGCAGCCCTAGGCCGTGGTGATTGGTTGGTACAGGACGCGGCCGTGCACGTGCGCAGCGCGCAAGCGGCCGGGGGGGCGCAGGCCTCGGCCACGCTGTTGCCGGCATTGCAAGGGCTGTTGCAGCAGGCCGGGTTGGCGTGGCGCGATTTGCACGCCTTGGTGGTCGGGCAGGGCCCCGGTGCGTTTACCGGGCTGCGCACGGCGTGCAGTTTGGCGCAGGGCTTGGCCCTAGGGCTGGGCGATGTGCCCGTGATCATGGTGCCAAGCCTCATGGCCATGGCGCACACCGCGCGGCTGCAACGCCCCGACTGGCGTGTGGCAGGCGAGATTCATGTGGCCTTGGACGCGCGCATGGGCCAGTGGTACGCCGCAAGCTACCGGTTTGACGACACCGCGGCGGTGCCGTGGCAGGTGCCGCAGGTGGTGCAGCCCCCGGCGCTGTGGCAACCGGGCCAGTGGCTTGAGGT
This sequence comes from Burkholderiaceae bacterium, assembly GCA_038125525.1. Taxonomy (GTDB): domain Bacteria; phylum Pseudomonadota; class Gammaproteobacteria; order Burkholderiales; family Burkholderiaceae_C; genus RS62. Next base: position 26,985 of record JAYPEA010000001.1, read on the forward strand.
GGTGCAGGCCAGTCAAGGCCAACGTCTGGCGTACCAGCTTGTGCCCGAGGCCGAATGGCCCGCTGCCATCGACGTCCAGGTCGCGCCACCCTCGGCGCAGGCCATGCTGCACCTGGCGCCAGCGCATTGGCGGGCGGCGCAGGTGGCATCGGCCGCTGACGTGATGCCGCTTTACGTGCGCGACGAGGTGGCGCAGACCATGGCCCAGCGGGGGGTGGCATCTTGAGCGCGCCCTGGCTGCAAGCCATGCAGGCCGGCGATTTACTGGCCGTACACGCTGTTGAGCAAGCCAGCCACGCCCATCCGTGGAGCCATGGCAATTTTGCCGACAGCTTACGCGATGGCCACTGGGCCCATATGCTGCTGCGCCCACCCCAGTCGCAAGCCCCGGCCTCGTGGCACGTGCCCCAAGGCGCGCGTCTGCTGGGCCATGCCGTGGCATGGCTGGGTGTGGACGAAGTGCACGTGCTCAACCTTACCGTGGCCCCAGACGTCAGACGCCAAGGCCACGCCAGCCGGCTGCTGCAGGCGGTGCGCGGGTGGGCTCAGCATCAGGCCGCACACGCCATTTGGCTAGAGGTGCGGGTGGGCAATGCCGCGGCCCGCGCCCTGTACCGCGCGGCGGGGTACGAAGAGGTGGCCACGCGTGCGCGATACTACCCCTTGAGTGCCACCCAGCGTGAAGACGCGGTGGTGATGCGCATGCCCTTACCCGTGGCTATTTGATTTCCGTGTCCGCCTCTTCGCGTTTGTCTTTATCCGACCGCCAGCGCGCCATGCTTCGCGCCATGGGTGTGTCGTGGCCAGCTGCCGCGCCTGCGCGTCAACCGCCCTCGATGATGCCGCCTGCCGTCCCAGCCGCAGCCGGGGCTGCGCCCAGCCCCTTGGCGGCACCTGACGCGCCGGCCAAGGTGGTGCCAGTGGTTGCAGTGGCGCACAACGCCGCAGCCGATTGGGCGGCGCACGCGGCTCAGGTTCAAGGCTGCCAGGCCTGTGATTTGGCGCAACAGCGCGCCGCGGTGCTGCTGGCGCAAGGCGAGCCAAACACGGCGCGCTGGTTGTTTGTGGCCGCCCACCCCAGCAGCCAAGCCGAACCGGGTTTGGTCTTACCGCCTGAGCAGCACGCGTTGTGGCAGGCCATGGGCCACGCGTTGGGCTTGCCGCCGGCAGCCATGATGCTGACCGCCCTTACCAAGTGTGTGCCGGCGCCAGGCCACTGGCCCAGCCAGGCGCACGAAATTGCCTGCCAGCCCCATGGCCGCGACACCGTGGCGCTGTTGCGCCCCGACGTGGTGATTGCGCTGGGCGCGCACGTTGCCCGGCGTTTGCTGCAGTTGCCGCCCGACACCCCGTTGGGCGCGCTGCGCGGACAGGTGCACCGCTATCACGGCACACCGCTTGTAGTCACGCACGCCTTGGACGCTTTACTCACGCGCCATGGCGACAAAGCGCAAGCCTGGGAAGACTTGTGCCTGGCGCACCAGAACTGCCCTCCTACAATGGCGGCATGACCTTTATCGAACGGCTGGCCCACGCCCAGCAAGCGCATCAATCGCGGCTGTGCGTGGGTCTTGACCCCGACCCGGCGCGCTTCCCTCCCCACCTACAAGGGCCTGAGGCGATTTACGATTTTTGCTGCCAAATCGTTGACGCCACCGCCGATTTGGTTTGTGCCTTCAAGCCGCAAATTGCTTACTTTGCGGCACACCGTGCCGAGCCCCAGCTGGAGCGACTGATGCAGCACATGCGCGCGGTGGCCCCCGCTGTACCGGTGATTCTCGACGCCAAACGCGGCGACATCGGCAGCACCGCCGAGCAATACGCGGTTGAGGCGTTTGAACGCTACTTGGCCGACGCGGTGACGCTGTCACCCTTCATGGGGCTGGACTCGGTGCAGCCTTACCTTCGCTATCCGGGCAAGGGCGCGTTTTTGTTGTGCCGTACCTCTAACCCTGGGGGGGACGACTTGCAGTCGCAGGTGCTCGGTGGCGTACCCGGCCAGCCCAAAATGTTTGAGCACATCGCGCGCTTGGCGCAAGGGCCGTGGAACGAGAACGGTCAGTTGGGTTTGGTGGTAGGGGCCACTTACCCCGACGAAATTGCCCGCGTGCGCGCGCTCGCCCCCAAGCTGCCGCTGCTGGTGCCTGGGGTGGGCGCTCAAGGTGGCGACGCCCAGGCCACGGTGCGTGCGGCGTTGCCCACGCCTGAGGCGGGCATGGTGGTGGTCAACTCGTCGCGCGCCATTTTGTACGCCTCAAGCGGAGCCGACTTTGCGGCGGCTGCACGTGCCGCCGCGCAGGCCACCCGCCACGCCTTGCAAACCCCGCCGCCCTCAGCTTAAGTTGCCAGCATTCGACTCAGGTAGCGCCCTGTGTGGCTGGTGGGGCACGCGGCCACCGTCTCGGGCGTGCCCTGGCACACCAGCTGCCCGCCGGCGTCGCCGCCCTCTGGGCCTAGGTCAATCACCCAGTCCGCGGTTTTGATGACGTCTAGGTTGTGCTCAATCACCACCAGCGTGTTACCCGCGTCGCGTAAGCGTTGCAGCACCTCAAGCAGCAGGGCGATGTCGGCAAAGTGCAACCCGGTGGTGGGTTCGTCTAGCACGTACAGGGTGCGCCCGCTTTGGCGCTTACTTAATTCGAGGGCAAGCTTGATGCGCTGGGCCTCACCGCCTGAGAGCGTGGTGGCGTTTTGTCCCAGACGCAGGTAGCCCAGGCCCACGTCGAGCAGGGTTTGCAGCTTGCGCCGCATGGCCGGCATGGCCTCAAAAAAAGCCAAGGCCTGTGTCACCGTCAGGTTCAAAATGTCAGCAATGTGCAGGCCCTTGTAACGTACTTCAAGGGTTTCACGGTTGTAGCGCACGCCCTGGCACACCTCGCAGGTCACGTACACGTCCGGCAAAAAATGCATCTCCACTCGGGTCACGCCGTCGCCTTGACAGGCTTCGCAGCGCCCGCCGGCTACGTTAAATGAAAACCGCCCCGGGCCATAGCCGCGCTCACGGGCGGTGGGGGTTTCGGCCATGAGGTCGCGAATCAGTCCAAACACCCCGGTGTAAGTGGCTGGGTTGCTGCGCGGCGTGCGCCCAATGGGCGACTGATCAACGCTGACCACATGGTCCACGTGCTGGTGGCCCAAAAGGTCGTCGTGATCGGCGGCTTCGGCGCTGGCCCGATGAACCAATCGGCTCATGGCGCGCAGCAAGGTGTCGTTAACTAAGGTGCTCTTGCCCGAGCCCGAGACGCCCGTCACACACGTCATCAGCCCCACGGGAAACGCCACATGCAAACCTTGCAATGTGTGACCACGCGCCCCGCGCACCTCGATTTGGCGCGCCGGGTCGGGTGCCACCCGCTGGGTTGGGACGGCAATTGTTTGTGCACGGCTGAGGTATTGGCCAGTGAGCGATTCGGGCATGTCTTGCAGGGCTTGCGGCGAGCCTTGCGCCACCACGTGTCCGCCCATGGCGCCAGCGCCCGGGCCCAAGTCCAACACGTGGTCAGCGGCACGAATCATGTCTTCGTCATGTTCCACCACCAATACCGTGTTGCCCAGGTCGCGTAGGTGGCGCAAGGTGGCAATGAGCCGATCGTTGTCACGCTGGTGCAGTCCAATGCTGGGCTCATCGAGCACGTACATCACCCCTGAGAGGCCCGAGCCAATTTGACTGGCCAGCCGAATCCGCTGCGCTTCGCCGCCTGACAACGACTCGGCGCTGCGGTTAAGGTTGAGGTAACCCAGCCCCACATTGTTCAAAAAGCGCAGGCGCGCGGTGATTTCTTGCAGCACGCGCGCGGCGATATCGGCACGCGCCCCGCGCAGGTCAAGCGCTTGGCATTCGCGCTGCAAATCAGCCAAGGTTATTTGGCACCATTGCGGCAGGTTACGCCGCTGCGCACCCTCGCCTATGAACACGTGGCGCGCCTCGTCACGCAGGCGTGTGCCCAGGCAGCTCGGGCATGGCGCAGGCGCGCGCAAGCGAGCCAGCTCGTCGCGCACCAAGTTGGATTGGGTTTGGCTCCAGCGCCGCTCTAAGCTGGGCATCACCCCTTCAAACGGCACCTGTTGTGCCGTGGGCGCCCCCTTGGCCCGCGGCAGCGACACCTTAAGGGTTTGCTCACCCGTGCCCCACAGCACCGCGTGTTGCACCTGGGCGGGTAACGATTCAAAAGGTGCCTCCAAGTCAAACTCGAGCGCATCGGCTAGGGCTTGCAGCCATGCCATGGCCTGGGGGTTGCGCCTGTCCCAGCCGCGTATGGCGCCGCTGGCGAGGCTTAGGCTGGGAAACGCCACCACCCGCGCGGGGTCAAATCGCACCACGTGGCCCAGTCCGTCGCATAGGGGGCACGCGCCGTGGGGCGAGTTAAAAGAAAACATGCGCGGCTCAGGGTTGGGCGCCGTGTGCTGGCAGTGCGGACACGACCAGCGTGCGTTGAGCCGCCGCGGGGGGCTGCCGTCCATGGGCCAAATCCCAAGCACGCCGTCGCCCAGCTTAAGCGCCGTCTCCACGCTTTCGGCCACGCGTTGTCTGGCCCCGGCGCGCACCTTTAGCCGGTCTACCACCAGGGCCACGTCTTGTGCCTGGGACAAGGTCTCGACATGGGCGTCCTCCAGTAACTGCCCGTCCACCACCCAGCGCGTAAAGCCCATGGCTTGTGCGCGTGCCAGTTGGGTGGCCCAAGGCACCTCAGCTTGAGCGATTTGCGGGGCCAACAGCGCCACCGGCGAGCCCTCGGGCAGCGCCAACACCTGGTCCACCATGTCGCTCACGCCAAAGGCTTGCAGCGGCGTGTCGTGAGTTGGGCAATACGACGTGCCTGCACGCGCCATCAGCAAGCGCAGATGATCCAAAATCTCGGTAACCGTGCCCACCGTTGAACGCGGGTTGTGGTTGCTGGCTTTTTGCTCGATGGCAATGGCCGGTGACAAGCCCTCAATCCAGTCCACGTCCGGCTTGTCCAGTCGGTGCAAAAACTGTCGCGCGTAGGTTGATAAGCTTTCCACGTAGCGCCGTTGACCCTCGGCGTACAGCGTATCAAAGGCCAAACTCGATTTGCCCGAGCCACTGGGCCCCGTAATCACCACCAGCTGTCCCTTGGGGATGTCCACGTTAACCCCCTGCAAGTTGTGCGTGCGTGCCCCGCGCACCACGATGTGGGTGAGTCGGTCAGACGTGTCGTGCGGGCTCGGGCGTTCGGGGGCATTCATGGCGGCGGGGTAAAAAAAGCGCAACCCGCCATCATAAGCGTGATGCCTGAGTAAAGCGTAGTCCGCTTGGGGCACAATAAGCTGCAAAGGGGGGAGGTCTCCCTCGTTGCACATTCAGAGGAGGTAGGGCATGGCATCAGTGAATAAAGTGATTTTGGTAGGCAACTGTGGACGCGACCCCGAGGTGCGTTACCTGCCCTCGGGGCAGGCCGTGGCCAACGTCAGTGTGGCCACCAGCAGCCGCCGCAAAGACCGCACCAGCGGTGAGATGATTGAAGACACGCAGTGGCACCGCGTCACGTTTTACGACCGCCTGGCAGAAATCGCCGGCGAATACGTTAAAAAAGGGCGCCCCATTTACGTTGAGGGCCGCCTAAAGTACGGCAGCTACACCGACAAAACCACCGGCCAAGAACGCCACACGGTGGACATCATCGCAAGCGAACTGCAGCTGCTGGGCGGGCGCGAGGGTGGGGGCAACCCCGACACCGCGGCGCGCGCTGCACGGCCGGCGGCGCAGGCTGCCGCCCCGGCAGCCAGCAAGCCAGCAGGCGGCAACGGCGGCGGCTTTGACGACTTGGACGACGACATTCCGTTTTAGTCAAACGCCTGGGCTATCACCCCGCCGCCCAGGCACACCTCGCCGTCATACACCACGGCGCTTTGACCCGGCGTGACCGCCCACTGCGGTTCATTAAAACGCAGCAAAAACTCGTCGCTTTGCTCACCCTTTTCCCATCGGCAGGCAGCGTCGGGTTGACGGTAACGTGTCTTGGCGTGGTACGCCGCTGGCGGCGGCGGCTTGCCGCTGCACCAACTGCTTTGCGCGGCGTCAAGGCCGTTTGATAACAACCACGGATGATCGTGCCCCTGCACCACCACCAACGCGTTACGCGCCATGTCTTTGCGCGCAACAAACCACGGCTGTCCAGTGCGCGAGCCTTTGACGCCGCCCACCCCCAAGCCTTGCCGCTGTCCTAGGGTGTAAAAGCTCAGCCCCATGTGCTCGCCCATCACCCGGCCTGCCTCGTCCTCAATCGGCCCGGGGCGAGCCGCAAGGTAGCGGTTGAGAAATTCGCGAAACGGCCGCTCGCCAATAAAGCAAATGCCGGTGGAGTCTTTCTTTTTGGCGTTGGGTAAGCCAAGGCGCTGAGCGATTTGGCGCACCTCGCTTTTGTGCAACTCGCCCAGCGGAAACCAGCTGTTTTGCAGTTGCGCCTGGCTGAGCCGGTGCAGAAAGTAGCTTTGGTCTTTGCTGGGGTCCAGCCCCTTGAGCAACTGCGCCTCCAACCCGCCTCCGGCCAAGGACACGTCGCGGCGGCGCGCGTAGTGTCCGGTGGCAATCACATCGGCGCCCAGTCCCGTGGCGTGGTCCAAAAAGGCCTTGAACTTGATTTCGGCGTTGCACAACACATCGGGGTTGGGCGTTCGGCCGGCTTGGTATTCGCGCAAAAACTCGGCAAACACCCGGTCTTTGTAGTCCGCGGCAAAGTTCACGTGTTCCAAGTCAATGCCAATCACGTCGGCCACTGCCGCGGCATCAACAAAGTCTTCGTTGGCGCTGCAGTAACCGGTGTCGTCGTCGTCCCAGTTCTTCATGAACAGGCCCACCACCTCATGCCCTTGCTGCTTGAGCAGCCAAGCGCCTACGGCTGAGTCCACGCCGCCGCTTAAGCCGATTACCACCCGACGCAATGGGCTCGAGGTACCAACTGCCATGGGTTCAGTTGCCGTAGGCCCTAACAAAAAACGCGATCGTCATGAAACCGCCCGTGGCAATCACTACCCAGCGCACGCCTCTTGTGGGCATGCGTTGGGCCATGCGTGCGCCCAGCAGTCCACCGATCGTGGTGGCGACCATCATCACCAAGGCGGCGCGCCAAGCGATCAGCCCGGCCAGCGTAAATGCCACCACCGACCACACCGCCAGTACCGCTGAGAGCAAATTTTTTAACGCGTTTGAAGCGTTGAGCCGCTCGCCACACACGCTGTATACCGCCATGAGCACAATGCCCAGCCCGCCGTTGAAGTACCCGCCGTATATTGAGGCCAGTGCCAGCCCAGGCCGGCGCCAACTCGCCGCACGGCGTTGCATGGTTTGCAGCGCCTGTAACTTGGGCGCGAGCAAAAACGCCAACGTGGCAAACAACAGCAGCCAAGGCACAAGGCCATTGAAGGTGGTCGCCGGCGTAACCAACAGCAGCAACGCGCCGAGCACGCCCCCCACGGCGGCAATCAGCAGCTCAACAAACACCGTGCGCCGTGGCAGGCTGGCGAGCTCGTGGCGAAAGCCCCAGCTGCTGCTGGCATAACCCGGAAACGCGGCCAGCGTGCTCGTGGCGTTGGCAGCCACCGCCGGCACCCCCGCCCACACCAGGGCCGGAAACGTAATAAATGTGCCCCCGCCGGCCATGGCGTTGAGCACGCCAGCCAACAACGCCGCGGCGAACAGCAACGCATCGGTGCCCCAGCTCATGGCAAGCTCGACGGTTGCCAAACCGAGGGGTCAACGGTTACCGCGTCCAAGGGCAGCCGCTGGCCCCTGGCGTGGTCTTCTATGCACTGCAGCACCAGGGGGCTACGGTGGCGCGCGGCACTGTCACGCACCTCTTGTAGGCTTAGCCAATGCGTGGCAACGATCCCGTGGTCCAGCGCCTGCTGTGGGTGGTGCGCGCCAATAGGCCCGGTATACGCCAAACGAAGGTAGGTGATGTCTTGGGCCAAATCGGCATCGCGCTGGCGCACAAAGCGTGCCAAATAAATTCCCACCAGCGCCGTGGGTTCAAAGGCGTAGGCGCTTTCCTCAAGTGCCTCGCGCGCGCAACCCTGGGCCGGGCTTTCACCCGGTTCTAGGTGTCCGGCGGGGTTATTGAGCCGCAGTCCCTCCGGGGTGTGCTCTTCAATAAGCAAGTAGCGCCCGTCATCGCGTGCCATTACGGCGGCCACGGTAACGCTGGGGCTCCAACGGTGTGCTGTCATGCCCCCATTATCGCGGTACCCTCAGCGGGCGTCCGTTTTGGTGCATGGTTAATAATGCATCACTTGCGGTTTGTGCCAGGCACCCCGCGTATTCAAGGAGGCAAACCATGCAAATCGGTGTCCCGGCCGAAACCGCTGCCGGGGAAACACGCGTTGCCGTGACCCCAGAGACAGCCAAAAAGCTTGTTGCCCAAGGGCATCAAGTAAACGTGCAAAGTGGCGCTGGCGTGGCCGCCAGTGCGCCAGACCAAGCCTACACCCAAGTGGGCGCACAGGTCGTTGACGGTGCGGCCGCTTGGGGCGCCGATTTGGTGCTCAAGGTGGCCCCGCCCAGTGCCGACGAACTTGCGCGGATGCGCCCCGGCGCCACGTTGGTGGGCATGCTCAACCCGTTTGATGCCCAAGGCCTGCAACGCATGGCGCAGGCGGGCATTACTGCCTTTGCGCTAGAGGCCGCGCCGCGCACCACCCGTGCGCAAAGCATGGACGTACTCTCCAGCCAAGCCAACATTGCCGGTTACAAAGCGGTGATGCTGGCGGCCAACACCTACGGTCGGTTCTTCCCCATGCTCATGACGGCTGCGGGCACCGTCAAGGCCGCCCGCGTGGTGGTGCTGGGCGTGGGTGTGGCTGGCTTGCAGGCAATCGCCACGGCCAAGCGATTGGGTGCGGTCATCGAAGCCTCGGACGTTCGCCCCTCGGTCAAAGAGCAAGTCGAGTCGCTGGGGGGTAAATTCATTGACGTACCTTACGAAACCGACGAAGAGCGCCAAGCCGCCGAGGGCGTGGGCGGCTACGCCAAGGCCATGCCCCCGAGCTGGCTGGCGCGTCAGCAAGTTGAGGTGGCCAAGCGCGTGGCGCTGGCCGATGTCGTTGTTACCACGGCGTTGATTCCTGGGCGTGCCGCGCCCACTTTGGTAAGCGAGGACATGGTCAAGGCCATGAAACCGGGCTCGGTACTGGTTGATTTGGCCGCCGGGCGCGGCCCCAACGGGCACGATGGCAATTGCACCTTGACCCAGGCCGGACAAACCGTGCAGGCGCACGGCGTGCATCTGGTGGGTTTGACCAACCTTGCGGCGCTGGTTGCCGCCGATGCCTCGGCGCTTTATGCGCGTAATGTGTTGGATTTTCTCAAACTGATTGCCAGCGCCGAAGGCGTAAAGGTAGACATGGAAGACGACATCGTGGCGGCGTGTTTGGTCGCCCGCGATGGCGCGGTAACCAGGAGCTAAGGCATGGACGCCATCAACCCAACCGTTATCAACCTCATCATTTTTGTGCTGGCCATCTACGTGGGGTACCACGTGGTGTGGAACGTCACCCCGGCGCTGCACACCCCGCTGATGGCCGTGACCAACGCGGTGTCAGCCATCGTCATTGTGGGCGCCATGCTCGCGGCCGCGCTTACCGAAACCGGCCTAGGTAAAACCATGGGCGTGTTGGCCGTGGCGCTGGCCTCGGTGAACGTATTTGGTGGCTTTTTGGTTACGCGTCGCATGCTGGCCATGTTTAAAAAGAAGGAGCGCAAAAGCGCTACCCAACAAGGGGACGCGGCATGAGCATGAACCTTGTGACGCTCCTTTATCTGGTCGCCAGTGTGTGTTTCATTCAGGCCCTCAAGGGCTTGTCACACCCCACCACATCCATACGCGGCAACCTGTTTGGCATGGTGGGCATGGCCATTGCCATTGGCACCACCGCGGCGTTGGTGGCGCAACTAACCCATGCCCCTGCGGCTGGTTTGAGCTGGGTGCTCTTGGGCTTGGTGGTGGGCGGTGGTGTGGGCGCGGTCATGGCGCGGCGGGTCGAAATGACCAAAATGCCCGAGCTGGTGGCCTTCATGCACAGCATGATTGGGTTGGCTGCGGTTTTTATTGCCATTGCCGCCGTGGCCGAACCCAACGCCATGCTGCCGGGTTTGGCCCAAGGGGCTGCGATCCCGGCTGGCAATCGGCTTGAGTTGTTTTTGGGCGCGGCCATTGGCGCCATTACCTTTAGCGGGTCCGTGATCGCCTTTGGCAAGCTCTCGGGTAAGTACAAGTTTCGTTTGTTTCAAGGCGCACCCGTGGTGTTTTCGGGCCAGCATGCCCTCAATGCCGTGTTGGGTGCGGCCACCGTGGTGTTGGGCCTGTACTTCACGGCCACCGAACACGCAGGCGCCTTTGCCGTGATGCTGGCGTTGGCCTTTGTGCTGGGCGTACTCATCATCATTCCCATTGGTGGGGCAGACATGCCCGTGGTGGTTTCCATGCTGAACAGCTACTCAGGCTGGGCCGCCGCCGGCATTGGCTTTAGCCTGAACAACAGCATGCTCATCATTGCCGGGTCGTTGGTGGGGTCTTCGGGTGCGATTCTCAGCTACATCATGTGCAAGGCCATGAACCGCTCATTCATTAGCGTGATTCTGGGCGGCTTTGGTGGCGAAGCCGGCAGCGTGGCCGGTGGTGGTGAGCAGCGCAGCGTTAAATCCGGTAGCGCCGACGATGCGGCGTTTATTTTGCAAAACGCTGAAACCGTTGTCATCGTGCCTGGGTATGGGTTGGCCGTGGCGCGGGCGCAGCACGCGGTCAAAGAACTCGCGCACAAACTCACCGAGCACGGTATCACGGTCAAGTACGCCATTCATCCGGTGGCTGGCCGCATGCCCGGGCACATGAACGTGCTGCTCGCCGAGGCCGAGGTGCCCTACGACCAGGTGTTTGAAATGGAAGACATCAACGCCGAGTTTGGTCAAGCCGACGTGGCCATCGTGCTGGGCGCCAACGACGTGGTGAACCCGCTGGCCTTACAAAAGGGCAGCCCCATTTACGGCATGCCCATCCTAGACGCCTACAAGGCCAAAACGGTCATCGTGAACAAACGCTCCATGGCGGCCGGTTACGCCGGGCTGGACAACGAGTTGTTCTACATGGACAAGACCATGATGGTATTTGGCGACGCCAAGAAAATTGTTGAAGACATTGCCAAGGCCGTGGAGTAAGCCCTGCCCCGGGCGTAAGACATCGGTAAGAGCCCGGGGAGACACTTAGCGGTCCTCACCAAGGGCGCCACCGACGGCGGCGCCATCATTTCTCGGGAGACCCTTATGTCCAACACCCCATCCTCGGCCATCGAGTCGGTTCTGGTAGAAAATCGTGTCTTCGAGCCCTCGGCTCAGGCACAGCAGGGCGCACGCGTTGCCGGAATGGCCGCGTATCAAGCCCTGTGTCAAGAGGCCGAGGCCGATTACGAGGGCTTTTGGGCTCGCCTCGCGCGCGAGGCGCTGGTGTGGGACAAGCCCTTTACGCAAACCCTAAACGCCACACAAGCGCCGTTTTACCGCTGGTTTGAAGACGGCCAGCTCAACGCCTCGGCCAATTGCCTTGACCGTCACATGGGCACCGAGGTTGAAAACAAAACCGCCATCATCTTTGAGTCCGACGATGGGCAGGTGACACGTGTCACCTACCGCGAACTGCTCGAACGTGTGGCGCAGTTCGCCAATGCGCTCAAAGCCATGGGTGTACAAAAGGGCGATCGTGTGGTGGTGTACATGCCCATGACCATCGAGGGCGTGGTGGCCATGCAAGCCTGTGCACGCATTGGCGCGACCCATTCGGTGGTGTTTGGCGGCTTCTCGGCCAAGGCGCTGCAAGAGCGCATCATCGACGCCGGCGCCGTGGCCGTGATTACCGCCAACTACCAAATGCGCGGCGGCAAAGAGCTGCCGCTCAAGGGCATTGTGGACGACGCCATTGCGCTGGGCGGCTGCGACACCTTGCGCCAGGTACTGGTTTTTCAGCGCACCGCCACACCGGTCAACATGCAAGCTGGGCGCGATGTGTGGCTGCACGACGCACTGCAAGGCCAACCCACGCAGTGCCCGGCCGAGGCGGTGGACGCCGAGCATCCTCTATTTATTTTGTACACCTCGGGGTCAACGGGCAAACCCAAAGGGGTGCAACACAGCACCGCGGGTTACCTGCTGTGGACCAAGCTCACCATGCAGTGGACGTTTGATATTCGTGCACAAGACATCTTTTGGTGCACCGCTGACATCGGCTGGATCACAGGTCACAGTTACGTGGCCTATGGTCCGCTGGCGGCTGGGGCAACCCAAATTATTTTTGAGGGCGTACCCACCTACCCCGATGCCTCGCGCTTTTGGCAAATGATTGAGCGCCATGGCTGCACGGTTTTTTACACCGCGCCTACGGCCATTCGCTCGCTCATCAAAATGTCCGAAACCAATGACGCGGTGCACCCCAAACACAGCAACCTGTCCACGCTACGCATCTTGGGTTCGGTGGGCGAGCCGATTAACCCTGAGGCCTGGATGTGGTACCACGAGCACGTGGGCGGCCAGCGCTGCCCCATCGTGGATACGTTTTGGCAGACCGAAACCGGTGGCCACATGATCACCCCGCTGCCAGGCGCCACGCCGTTGGTGCCCGGTTCGTGCACCCTGCCTCTGCCGGGTATTGCCGCAGCGATTGTGGACGAAACCGGCAACGACATGCCCAATGGCGCCGGTGGCATGCTCGTCATCAAAAAGCCGTGGCCCAGCATGATTCGCAACATTTGGGGCGACCCTGAACGTTTCAAAAAGTCGTATTTCCCCGCTGAGATGGGTGGCACCATTTACCTTGCGGGCGACGGCGCGGTTCGCAGCGCCGATCGGGGCTACTTTCGCATCACTGGCCGCATCGACGACGTGCTCAACGTCTCAGGCCATCGGCTAGGCACCATGGAAATTGAATCGGCTCTGGTGGCCAAAACCGACTTGGTTGCCGAGGCTGCCGTGGTCGGCCGTCCCGATGACACCACCGGTGAGGCCATTGTGGCCTTTGTGGTGCTCAAGCGGGCGCTGCCCTCGGGCCAAGAAGGCAAGCAGTTGGCCACCGAGTTGCGCAATTGGGTGGCCAAAGAAATCGGCCCCATTGCCAAGCCCAAAGAAATTCGTTTCGGCGAAAACTTGCCCAAAACGCGCTCGGGCAAAATCATGCGCCGCTTGTTGCGTGCGATTGCCAAAGGCGAGGCCATCACCCAAGATGTCTCGACCCTGGAGAACCCTGCTATCTTGGAACAACTAGCCAATACCCATTGAGCGGCAAGGCATCAGCCCGTCACGAGCTTGCGTCAGTCCAATGTAAGGGAAAGCCATAGGACGGACAGGACGGTAATGCCAGCAAAATAACGCGAGTCAACCCGCCCATTGGGGCGCGTTTCGTGTTTTGTTGTTGGAGTCCCGTGCATGCCCGCTGCTACCCCTGAACGTCCTTGGTTAAGCGCCTACCCCGAGGGGGTGCCAGCGGATGTAGACGTCAACCAGTACCAGTCGTTGGTTGAGTTGATGGAAAACAGCTTTGCCGCGTACGCGCAGCGCACCGCGTACAGCTTTTTGGGCAAAGAGGTCAGTTATGGCCAAATCGACCAACGCTCTCAGGCGCTGGCCGCGTATTTGCAAGGTTTGGGTTTGGCCAAGGGCGACCGTGTGGCCATCATGCTGCCCAACGTGCCGCAGTACCCGGCAGTGGTGGCGGCGGTGTTGCGCGCGGGGTTTGTGGTGGTTAACGTCAATCCGCTTTACACCGCCCGGGAACTGCAGCATCAACTCAACGACTCGGGAGCGGTGGCCATTGTCATCATGGAGAACTTTGCTGCCACCTTGCAGAACTGTTTGAGACAAACACCAGTTAAGCACGTGGTTCTGGCAGCCATGGGGGATAGCCTGGGTGCCATCAAAGGCGCCATCGTGAACCACGTGGTACGCCGAGTGAAAAAGTTGGTGCCGGCATTTGACTTGCCGCAGGCCGTGCGCTTTAACGAGGCCTTACGCCGTGGCGCCAAGCAGGCGTGGACGCCAGCCAAACCCGGCCCCGAAGACGTGGCCGTGCTGCAGTACACCGGGGGCACCACCGGGGTAAGTAAGGGTGCGGTTTTGCAGCATCGCAACATCGTGGCCAACTTGCTGCAGTCCGAAGCCTGGAACGCGCCGGCCATGAAGCGCATTCCGGAGCACGAACAGGTGACCTATGTTTGTGCTTTGCCGCTGTATCACATCTTTGCCTTCACCATCAACATGATGTTGGGCATGCGCGTGGGTGCCAAAAACATACTTATTCCCAACCCGCGTGATTTGCCCGCTACCCTCAAAGAACTCAGCCGCCACGTGTTTCACCAATTTCCCGCGGTCAACACCTTATTCAACGGCTTGGTCAATCACCCCGACTTTGACCAGGTCGACTGGTCCAATCTGTGTGTCTCGCTGGGCGGTGGCATGGCCGTGCAAGGGGGTGTGGCGCGGCAATGGCTGCAAAAAACCGGCTGCCCCATTTGCGAAGGGTATGGCTTGTCGGAAACCTCGCCTTCGGCGTGTTGCAACCCCGTGGACAGCACCGAATTTACCGGCACCATTGGTGTACCCATACCCAACACCCACATGAAGATTTTGGATGACGAAGGCAACCCGTGTGCCGTGGGGGAGGCTGGTGAGATTGCCATCAAAGGCCCGCAGTTGATGGCAGGCTATTGGCAACGCCCCGACGAGACCGCCAAGGTCATGACCGCTGATGGATACTTCAAGTCCGGAGACATCGGTGTGATGGACGACAAAGGGCAGTTTCGCATCGTTGACCGCAAAAAAGACATGATTTTGGTCTCGGGCTTTAACGTGTATCCCAACGAAGTCGAAGAGGTGGTGATGCAGTTGCCTGGCGTGCTCGAGTGCGCGGCCGTGGGCGACGCCGATGACAAGACCGGCGAGTCGGTGCGTTTGGTGGTGGTGCGCAAAGAGCCCACGCTAACCGACGAGACCATCTTGGCACATTGCCGCGAAAACCTGACCGCGTATAAAGTGCCCAGACGCATCGAGTACCGGCAGGAGTTGCCCAAAACCCCGGTGGGCAAAATTTTGCGTCGCGAACTGCGCGCCGCTTAGCACGGCGCACCGCCCGAGCGATTACTTAAGCCAACCGCGGCGCCGAAAGTAAATCATGGGCAGAGCCGCCGAGGCCGCCATCAGCGCCAGGGCAAACACGTAGCCGTATTTCCACTGCAGCTCGGGCATGAACTGAAAGTTCATGCCGTACAGGCTTGCGACCATGGTGGGTGGCAGCAAAGCCACGCTGGCCACCGAAAACAGCTTGATGATTTTGTTCTGGTTGATGTTAATGAAGCCCACGGTGGCGTCCATCAGAAAGTTAATTTTTTCAAATACAAACGTGGTGTGTGAGTCCAGCGAATCCAAATCGCGCAAAATTTGCCGTGCGTCTTCAAATTGATCGGCGCTTAGCAAGCGGCTGCGCATCAAAAAGCTCACTGCCCGGCGGGTGTCCATCACGTTACGCCGAATCCGTCCCGACATGTCCTCGTTGCGCGCAATCGCCGCCAGCACCGTGCTGGCCACCTCGTCGTCCACGTTGCCGTCCAGCACCAAGCGGCTGCTGGCCTCGAGTTCGTCGTAAAGGGTCTCAAGCACATCGGCCGAGTACTCCGCGTCGGTGTCAAACAGCATCAACAGCACGTCTTTGGCGTCTTCGGTTAGGCCGGGCATGCGCCGCGCGCGCAGCCGTAGCAAGCGAAACACAGGCACGTCTTCTTGGTGAATCGAAAACAACACGCCCGCGGCGTCTTTGGCGCCACCGTCCCGGCGCAGCACAAACGCCACACGCGCGGTGTGGGGGTGGTCTTCATCGGCGATCAAAAAATCGCTGCGAATGTGCCACTCACCGTTGGCCTCTTCGTAAAAGCGCGCGGACTCCTCAATGTCCTCGGCCATCACATCGTCGGGCATGTCTAGCCCAAAGTGGTCTTTGACCCAGCGCTGCTCATCGACGGTGGGTGACTCCATGTCAACCCAAATGGGCTGAAGTCGGGCCAGGTCGGCAAACGATTCGATCTCGTCTTGAACCAACCGGCCATGGGTAAGCGTAAACACATTGAGCATGTCAGACTCCGAGGCAAGCTTGCGCGCCACGTGGGCGCCGTGAGACTTGGACGCTTTCGGCCTGACCATGCGGGGCGACGGACGCCACTCAGAGGATTCGACCGAAAGCTAGCGACTTGGGCTAGGTTCCATGGTGTTTTTTGAATTACAAAACGACATTATCGCACCGCCATGCGTTACATTAGTAGTAACCCGAATTTAGGACATTTTTGATGGAACAACCTGCTCTGACCCCCGCGCGTGAGCGCTGGTTGTTGTTCACGCTGGCCGGAATCCAGCTCACCCATACCCTTGATTTCATGATCATGATGCCGCTGGGTCCACAGCTCACGGCGTTGTTTGGCATCACCCCAGCGGCTTTTGGCCTGCTGGTCTCGGCCTACACCTTGGCCGCGGGCTGCTCCAGCATATTGGCTTCATTTTTTATCGACGGCTTTGGCCGCAAGCGGGTGTTGGTGGTGTTGTACAGCGGGTTTGCCGTCTCCACCCTGGCGTGCGCCTACGCCCCAAGCTACGCGTGGCTGATGCTCGCTCGGGTGGCCGCGGGCATGTTTGGCGGGGTATTGTTCACCTTAGCGCAGCTCATCATTGCCGAGGTGGTGCCGTTTCAGCGTCGTGGCCGCGCCATGGGGGTGCTGATGTCGGCGTTCTCGCTCACCTCGGTGGCGGGGGTTCCAATAAGCCTGTGGTTGGCGTCGGTGTGGCAGTGGCACGCGCCGTTTGTGATGTTGGCGGTTTTAAGCGCTGGGCTGTTGGGCTTGGCCGCGTATCAACTGCCCACTCTTGACGGGCATTTGCACAAACAAGACGCTCAGCGCGGCGCGCTGGCCGTGGCGCAGCGTTGGTGGCAGGTGTTGCAAGCACCCAACCACCGACGGGCTTTTGCGTTTACGGCGCTCAACGTGGGGGTGGGCTTTACGGTGATTCCCTACATCACCATTTATTTGCAAAACAACGTGGGCGTGCGCGCCGAGCAGCTGCCCTGGATGTACCTGGTGGGTGGGGTGATCACGTTTTTCACCTCGCGCCAGCTCGGGCGTTGGGCCGATGCCAAGGGCAAGCGCTGGGTTTACGAGCGCCTGGCGCTGGTCACCATGGTGCCATTGATGACCTTGACCACCTTGCCCGTTGTTCCTTTTGCGCTGGTGGTGGGGGTCAGTGCGATGTTTTTTGTGGTGGTGAGCGGACGCTTGGTGCCCATGATGGCTTTGGTGTCTTCAGCCGCAGCGCCAGCGCAAAGGGGGACGTTCATGGCGCTCAATGGGGCGGTGCAGTCCCTGGCCATGGGGGTGGCCACGTTTATCGGCGGCAACTTGATTCACACCACCGCATCGGGCCAGGTGCAGGGCTATTGGGTTAATGGCCTAGTCGGCTCGTTGGTGGCTTTGCTGGCGATTTGGGTGGGGCGGCGCATGCAAACCATGGAGTAGCCATGGTGCAAGCATGGGCGCCTTGCACCCGGGCGTGGCTTAGGGCATAGTCAAGTACAAAAGCCCTACGCCGATGAGGGGCTCGGCTGCGACACCCAACCCAACCCAACCGAGGAGGAATTTGCATGAATCTCACCATCAGTGGTCACCACCTGGACGTCACACCGGCATTGCGCGAGTATGTGGTGCAAAAGCTCGAACGCATCATTCGTCACTTTGATCAGGTAGTGGACGTCAAGGTGTTGTTGTCGGTTGATCCGTTAAAAGACAAAGACTTACGCCAAAAAGCTGAATGCAATATTCACGTTAAAGGCCGGGATTTGTTTGCTGAAAGCGCCCATGCCGACTTGTACGCGGCGGTTGACCAGCTGGCCGACAAACTCGATCGACAGGTGCTTAAGCACAAAGACAAAGCCCAAGACCATCACCATCAGTCGGTAAAGCGCATGTCCGCGGGGTAAGCCAGAGGCGCAATTTTTTGGGGAAAACCCTTGCTTGGGGCCCAAAAAGGGCGCACAATCCGCGAAGCTTTAAAGCCACTCCTATCCTGTGAGTGGCTTTTTTATCGACGGCGGGCGTGCCATTGCCTGCTGATGTTTGGTTTTGAGGACGCGCATGAATCGACTCGCAAACATTCTTCCGCCGGAGCAAGTGTTGGTGCAACTCGAGGTCACCAGCAAAAAACGCGCTTTTGAAGAGGTGGGGTTGTTGTTTGAGGCCACGCACGGTTTGAACCGCTCCATCATCACCGATAGCCTGTTTGCCCGCGAGCGACTGGGCTCAACCGGCTTGGGGCACGGTGTGGCCATACCGCACGGTCGCATCAAAGGCCTCAAAGAGCCCATGGCCGCGGTGTTTCAGTTGGCCCAACCCGTGCCGTTTGACGCCCCCGATGAGCAACCCGTGGTTTTGCTCATTTGTTTGCTGGTCCCCGAGGCGGCCACGCAAAAGCACCTTGAAATCCTATCTGAAATTGCCGAAATTCTGAGTGACGCGGATCTGCGCGAGGCGATGAAGCACGCCGATAACGCAGCGCAGTTGCATCACCTAATTGCCAGCTGGCAGTCGGCGCACGCCTCGGCATGAAACCCACGGCCATCAGTGCCGACCGGTTGTTTGAGCATCATCGTGAGCGCCTAAAGTGGCAATGGGTGGCGGGCTTACAGGCCTCTGAGCGCCAATTTGAAGAAGGTGCGGTGCACGCGGCGCGCTCGGGTGCTGACTTGGTGGGGCACCTCAATTACATTCACCCGTACCGCGTGCAAGTGTTGGGCGCGCGTGAAATCGCGTATTTGCTGCGCGATACCGAAGAAGACTGCTGGCGCCGCGTGGCGCGCGTGCTCAAGCTTGAGCCGCCGGTGTTGGTGGTGGCCGATGGCGAGGCCGTACCCGAAGCCCTGCATACCCTGTGCGAGCGTGGTGGCGTACCCTTGTTTGCCACCGATGAGCCTGCGGCGTTTACGGTGGACGTGTTGCGCGCCTATTTGGCCAAGCACTTTGCCGAGCGCACCACCATGCACGGTGTGTTCATGGACATTTTGGGCATGGGGGTGTTAATCACCGGCGAGTCGGGGCTGGGCAAAAGCGAGTTGGGCTTGGAGTTGATCTCGCGGGGCCACGGTTTGGTGGCCGACGACGCGGTGGATATGTACCGCGTGAACCAGTCGACCATTGAAGGTCGTTGCCCTGCGCTGCTGCAAAACCTGCTGGAGGTGCGCGGCATTGGTTTGCTCGACATCAAGGCCATTTTTGGCGAGACGGCGGTGCGCCGCCGCATGCGACTTAAGTTGATTGTGCAACTGGTGCGCATTGAAACCTTAGAGCGCGACCACGAGCGCATGCCCTCTGAGCCGATTTATCAAGACGTGTTGGAAGTGCCGGTGCGCAAAAGCATCATTCCGGTGGTGGCTGGGCGCAACATTGCGGTGCTGGTCGAGGCCGCCGTACGCAACACCATTTTGCAGTTGCGCGGCATCGACACGTATCGCGAGTTTACCGAGCGCCAAGCGCGCGCCATGCAGTCACCCCAAGACAACGACTAAGTGCTGCGTTCGGGGCGGGATTGGCCAGGCCTGGTTGCGGGCCCGGTATCTAGCCTGCCGTGCGGTGCGGGCAAGGGGTGCGGGTGCAGTTGGCGTAAAGCGCCAGGGCGTGCTCTTGCAGCACAAAGCCGCGGGCTTTGGCAATGGCTTGCTGGCGCTGCTCAATGGCGGGGTCAAGAAACTCCTCAACCCGGCCACAATCGAGGCACACCAAGTGGTCGTGGTGCGTGCCTTCGTCTAACTCAAATACCGCCTTGCCCGTCTCAAAGGTGTTGCGCCGCAGCAAGCCGGCTTGCTCAAACTGGGTTAGTACCCGGTACACGGTGGCCAAGCCAATGTCCGCGCCGTCGCTGAGCAGTTGACGGTACACATCCTCGGCGCTGAGGTGGCGCGGCTCAGCGCCTTGAAACAACTCCAAAATGCGAACCCGAGGGGCGGTGGCTTTGAGGCCAGTGTTTTTGATTTCGTCAATGCCAGGCATGGGCGGGGGCGCCGGTACGCTCATCTACAATGCGCTCATCATAAGCCCAGCGGCGACTTCAGGCGCCGATTCAGCACGCATCCATGGTTGGTTTTGACACCCGCCCCCTGTGGGCCGCCGCGTTGAGCGTCACGCTCACGGCATGTTCGAGTTGGTCGGCGCCCTCGGCGGCGGGCTTGGGCCATGCCTTGTCCACATACCGCCCGGTGGTGCTGCAGGGCAACGTGGTAACGCACGAGCAAGCCCAAGCTTTGCGCCCGGGCATGACACGAGAGCAAGTGCTTGCCGTGTTGGGTACGCCGCTGTTGCAAAGTGTGTTTCACCACAACCGCTGGGACTACGTGTTCACCATGCAGCGCGACGGCCAGCCCGCGCAAGAGCGCCGCTTTACGGTGTACTTTGCCAACGATCAGTTGCAACGTGTGCAGGGCGATGACATGCTGCCCACTGAGCGCGAGTTTGTGCAAACCATTGGCCCCACCGAGCCGCCAGGGCAAGACGGCGTGGTGCTCAAAGCCGACCCCAAGACGCTGACGGCCCGTCAAGCGCAGGAGGCACCGGCGCCGCTTGAGCTCAAACTGGCGCCAGCACGCGATTACCCGGCGCTTAACCAGGACAAGCCATGAGCACCAAGCCGTTGCGTTTGGTCGTGGCCGGGGCCACTGGGCGTATGGGGCGTATGCTGATTGAGGCCATCGCCCAGGCGCCCGATTGCACCTTGGTGGGGGCCTTGGAGCACGCGCAAAGCGCGGCACTTGGGCAGGATGCCGGGGGCTTTGCCGGCTTGGTCACCGGCGTGGCGATACAGGCCGATGTGGCCCGTGCGCTGCAGGGGGCCGACTGCCTGATTGACTTCACCCGACCGCAGGGCAGCGTGGTCCATGCCGAGGCTGCCGCTCAGGCCGGAGTGTCCATGGTGATTGGTACCACGGGCTTTGCTGACGAACAAAAAGCCCGTATCGCTGAAGCGGCCAACCGTATTGGCGTGGTCATGGCGCCCAACATGAGCGTGGGCGTTAACGTTACGCTTAAGCTGCTCGAAACCGCGGCCCGAGCGCTGCCCGAGGGTTTTGACATTGAGATCATCGAAGCCCACCATCGGCACAAGGTGGATGCCCCCTCGGGCACCGCGTTGCGCATGGGCGAGGTGGTGGCGCAGGCCATGGGGCGCGACCTCAACCAATGCGCGGTGTACGCCCGCGAGGGCATCACAGGCGAGCGTGACCCTTCCTCAATTGGCTTTGCCACCATTCGTGGCGGCGACATCGTGGGCGACCACACCGTGCTGTTTGCTGGTACCGGTGAGCGCATTGAAATTACGCACAAATCATCAAGCCGCGCCACGTATGCCCAAGGCAGCCTGCGCGCTGCACGTTTTTTGTCCCAGCATCCCGCCGGTCTGTACGACATGTTTGACGTGCTGGGATTGCGCTAATCCCTGACATGCAAGCCGCTTACCAACCCCAATCCCTAGAGCCCGAAATTCAGGCGCAGTGGCGTGCAGCCGATGTGTACCGCGTTACCGAGGACAGCACCCGACCCAAGTACTACGCCTGCTCGATGTTGCCCTACCCCAGTGGCAAGCTACACATGGGGCATGTGCGCAACTACACCATCAACGACATGTTGGCGCGCCAATTGCGCATGAAGGGCTACAACGTGCTCATGCCCATGGGTTGGGATGCGTTTGGCCTGCCCGCGGAGAACGCGGCCATGAAAAACGGCGTGCCCCCTGCGCGCTGGACGTACGACAACATTGCCTACATGAAGCAACAAATGCAGGCCATGGGGTTGGCCATTGATTGGTCACGCGAGGTTGCCACCTGCGATGCCAGCTATTACAAATGGAACCAGTGGTTGTTTTTGAAGATGCTCGAAAAAGGCATCGCCTACCGCCAAACCCAGGTGGTCAATTGGGACCCAGTCGATCAAACGGTACTGGCCAACGAGCAGGTGATTGACGGCCGCGGCTGGCGCACCGGGGCACCGGTGCAAAAGCGCGAAATTCCTGGCTACTATCTGCGCATCACCGACTACGCGCAAGAATTGCTTGATCACGTGCAACTCGACGGTGAGCACGCCACCCTAAATGGTTGGCCCGCACGCGTGCGCTTGATGCAGGAGAATTGGATAGGCAAGAGTCAGGGCGTGCGATTTGCGTTTACCCACGAGGTCAGGGGCGCCGACGGCGCGGCGATTCAAAACGGTCGCATGCAGGTCTTTACCACCCGCGCTGACACCATCATGGGTGTAACTTTTTGCGCCGTGGCCCCCGAGCATCCACTGGCAGAGCACGCCGCGGCCACCCAGCCGGCATTGGCCGATTTCATTCAACGGTGCAAGCAGGGCGGCACCACCGAGGCCGAACTTGCGGCCAAAGACAAAGAGGGCATGGACACCGGCTTGCACGTGGTGCATCCGCTCACCGGCCAGTCGGTTCCCCTGTGGGTGGGCAATTACGTGCTCATGAGCTACGGCGGTGGCGCCGTGATGGGTGTGCCGGCGCACGATGAGCGTGATTTTGCCTTTGCGCTGAAGTACGGGCTGCCGATCAAGCAGGTGGTCGCATCACGCCAGTCCAATGAGGTGTTTGACGCAAACCGGTGGCAAGACTGGTACGCCACCAAAGACGGGGTCTGCGTCCACTCGGGCGCCCTAGATGGCATGGGCTTTGCTGAGGCTGTAGACCACGTGGCCGCCGAACTCGCTACCAAGGATTTGGGTGCCAAACAAACCACGTGGCGGCTGCGTGACTGGGGCATCAGCCGCCAACGTTACTGGGGCACGCCCATCCCCATCATTCACTGCCACGACTGCGGCGCGGTACCCGTGCCCGAGGCCGACTTGCCCGTGACCTTGCCGCAAGACTTGGTTCCCGACGGCAGCGGCAACCCGCTCAATCGGTGCGAGTCGTTTTTGCATGCGAACTGCCCCAGTTGTGGCAAGCCGGCGCGGCGCGAAACCGACACCATGGACACCTTTGTGGACTCGGCGTGGTACTTCATGCGCTACTGCGACCCCACCCGCGACGACGCCATGGTGGGCGAGGGTGCGCGCCACTGGATGCCCATGGACCAGTACATCGGGGGCATTGAGCACGCCATTTTGCATTTGCTGTACGCGCGGTTTTGGACCAAGGTCATGCGTGACTTGGGGTTGGTGGCGGTGGACGAGCCCTTCACCAAATTGCTCACTCAAGGCATGGTGCTGAACCATATTTATTCGCGCAAAGACGCCAAAGGCGGCGTGGAGTATTTTTGGCCGCATGAGGTGCAAGACGTGCTGGACGACAGCGGCAAGGTCACCGGCGCCGTGCTCAAGCAGGACAAAGGTTCGTTGCCGGCGGGCACGCCCATTACCTACGAAGGGGTGGGCACCATGAGCAAAAGCAAAAACAATGGGGTCGATCCGCAAGACTTGATTGAGCGCTATGGCGCCGACACCGCGCGCTTGTACACCATGTTTACGGCACCGCCCGAGGCTACGCTGGAGTGGAACGACTCGGCGGTGGAGGGCAGTGCACGCTTTTTGCGCCGTGTGTGGGCCTATGGGCACGCCCATCAGCAAGCCATTGCCCAAGGCATGGCGCAGTCGCCCAGCGACGGGCCGCGCGCTGCGCAGGCCCTGCGGCGCGAGTTGCACAGCGTGTTGCGCCAAGCCACCTACGACTACGAGCGCATGCAGTACAACACCGTGGTCTCGGCGGTGATGAAAATGCTCAATGCGCTGGAGTCTGCCGCAGCCTGTCATGCCGGGGCACAAGCCGAGGGCTTTGGGCTGCTGCTGCGCGTGTTGTACCCTGCGTGCCCGCACATCACCGAGGCCTTGTGGCAAGCGTTGGGTTACGCCACGCGCCATGGCCCGCTGCTTGATGCGCCGTGGCCGCAGGTTGACGAGGCCGCGCTGCAACAAGACGAGATTGAGTTGGTTTTGCAAATCAACGGCAAGCTGCGCGGCAGCCTGACGGTGTCGGCCCAAGCCGACGCTCAAGCCATTGAAGCCGCCGCTTTGGCCAGCGACGTGCTCGCGCGGCACGCTGCCGGAGCCACGCCGCGTAAGGTGGTGGTGGTTCCCGGACGTTTGGTTAATGTGGTGGTGTGAGGGCAAGCAACATGGTGCAACGGCGAAACCTGATGGGCATGGCGGTGGCAGCGGCGCTGGCCGGCTGCGGTTTTCGTTTGCGTGGGCAGGTCAGCTTGCCGTTTCGCCAGTTGCTGCTCACCGGCGTGCAAGGTGGGGTAACACAGGCGCTGCGTCAGACGCTAAGCCTCAACGAGGTGACCGTGTCTGAGGCCGGCGCCGCCAACACCCCAACGCCGCAATGGCGTCTTGAGATAAGCGAAGACCGCACCAGTCGCCAGGTGGTAGGCACGGTCGTCTCGGGGCGGGTGCGCGAGATCGAGCTGGGCGTGCACTTTGCCTACGCTTTGTACCGAGTCGATGCTGGCCCCAACGACGAGCCGGCCGTGCGCGACCGAATTGAGTTGGTGCGCGACATGACGTACGAGGAGAGCGCGGCGTTGGCCAAAGCCACCGAAGAGGCCACGCTGCTGCGTGACATGCAGACCCGGGCGGCGCAATCGGTGCTGCGGCGCTTGGCGGCCTGGGGCGGGCGCTAAAGTTCATGCGACTCGAGCTCGAGCAGCTTGAGCCGCACCTGCAGCAAGGGGGGCTGCGCTCGCTGTACACCTTGTACGGCGCCGAGCCGTTGCTGCTGCAAGAAGCGGCCGACGCCTTGCGCCGCGCGGCATACCAGGCGGGTTACGGGCAGCGGCAGGTGTGCACCATGGCCAGCGCCAACGACGACTGGGGCCCGGTATTGGCCAGCCACGCCAGCATGAGCCTGTTTGGTGATCGGCAGCTGATTGAAGTGCGCATTCCGGGGGGTAAGCCCGGTAAGGTAGGTTCGGTGGCATTGCAGCAACTGGCCGAGCAACTCGCGGGTGCGGCCGCTGGCGATACGTTGACGCTGGTGTTGTTGCCCCGCCTTGACGCCACCCAAACCAAAAGCGCTTGGATGGCGGCGCTGGAGCAAGGCGGGGTGGTGGTGCGCGTTAACCCCGTGGTGCGCGCTGCGTTGCCTGCCTGGCTGGCCAAGCGGCTGGCCCAACAGGGACAGCGCGTGGCCCCGGGTGACGAGGGCGAACGCAGCCTGCAATGGCTGGCGGCCTGCGTTGAGGGTAACCTGCTGGCGGCGCATCAAGAGGTACAAAAACTCGCGTTGTTGTACCCCGAGGGCACGCTGAGCTTGGCGCAAATTGAAGCCGCCGTGGCCGACGTGGCGCGGTTCGACCCGTTTGGCTTGTCGGCGGCGGTGCTTGCGGGCCAAGCCGAGCGAGCCGAGCGCATGCTACAGGGGTTGCAGGCCGAAGGGGTCTCGCCGGTGCTGGTGCATTTTGCGCTGACCGAAGACTTACGCAGTTGCGCTCAAGTATGCAAAAGCCTCAGCCAAGGCCGCGCGTTACCCGCGGTGTTGCGCGAGCAACGCATTTGGGGCGACAAAGAGCGCCTCATGGGACGTATCGCCCCACATCTGAACCTAGCGCAGACCCTACGCTGGCTGCGGCAGGCGCACGAGGTTGACGGCGTCATCAAAGGCTTGCGGTTGCCGGCCTGGCCCGCTCAGCCGTGGCTGGCGCTGCGCCAATTGGCGCGCCAGGTGGCGCAGGGCTGTTGCACCTAGGGGTTGTCCCTGCAAGGGTGCGACAATGCGAACCATGGCACGTGAGGACATTCCTGCATTGATGCACCGCTTGGGGTCGCAGGCACGGGCGGCTTGTGCGCAGTTGGCCAAGGCCAGTGCTGCGCAGCGCCGCCACGCACTGCTGGCGCTGGCGCAGCGCTTGCGCGAGCACCAAGCCCCGCTGCAGCAGGCCAACCAGCAAGACCTGGACGCGGCCCAAGCCGCCGGGGTGCAAGGCCCCATGCTGGACCGCTTGCGCTTGGACGACAAGGCGCTGCAGACCTGCGCCCTGGGCTGCGAGCAACTGGCCGCCATGCC
Organism: Burkholderiaceae bacterium; assembly: GCA_038125525.1. Taxonomy (GTDB): domain Bacteria; phylum Pseudomonadota; class Gammaproteobacteria; order Burkholderiales; family Burkholderiaceae_C; genus RS62. Next base: position 53,056 of record JAYPEA010000001.1, read on the forward strand.
CGATGTGGTGGGCGAGATGTTTGGTTTTTGCGAGCAGCCCAGTGGCATACGCGTGGGACAAATGCGGGTGCCCTTGGGCGTGTTCGCCATGATTTACGAAAGCCGACCCAACGTGACCATTGAGGCCGCCTCGTTGGCCATCAAAAGCGGCAACGCCTGCATTTTGCGTGGTGGCTCCGAAGCCTTACATACCAACCAAGCTTTGACCGAGTGTGTGGCGCATGCCCTGGTGGCTGCAGCGCTGCCGGCTGAGGCGGTGCAGCTGGTGCCAGTAACCGACCGTGCCGCGGTGGGTGTGTTGCTGCACATGGACCAAGCGATTGACGTGGTGGTGCCGCGCGGCGGCAAAGGGCTGATCGAACGCGTCAGCGCCGACTCGCGCATACCGGTGCTCAAGCATTTGGACGGTAACTGCCACGTGTACGTTGACGACGGCGCAGACTTGGCCATGGCCTTGCGCGTGACGGAAAACGCCAAGACGCAAAAATACAGCCCATGCAACGCCGCCGAAAGCCTACTGGTGGCACGGGCCGAGGCCGAGGCGTTTTTGCCTGTGTTGGGCGCAGCCATGGCCGCCAAAGGGGTTGAGTTGCGTGCCTGTGCGGACGCCACCGCCCACTTGCAGACAGTGGCCAATCTGCGCGTCAAACCAGCCAGTGAAACAGACTGGGCCGCCGAGTATTTGGCCCCAATCATGAGTGTAAAAGTGGTGGCTGGGCTGGATGAGGCGATCGCACACATCAACACCCATGGCAGCCACCACACCGACGCCATCGTTACCCAAGACCACGCGCGTGCTCAACGGTTTTTACGCGAAGTCGATTCTGCCAGCGTCATGCTCAATGCCAGCACCCGGTTTGCCGATGGTTTTGAATACGGCTTGGGTGCCGAAATTGGTATCTCCACCGACAAACTGCACGCACGTGGCCCGGTCGGTATCGCGGGCTTGACCAGCGTCAAGTACGTGGTGCTGGGCAACGGACACGTTCGCACCTAACCCACTGACCCTTTTGTTTACCTGAGACGATATGGTTCCACATTTGGTGACAGCCCTAACCGGGCCGATTAACGAACTCGAGCAACGCATCCTGGAGTCCATGCCGGCCATTGAGCGCTGGTTTCGGCTGGAGTGGATGGAGCACACGCCGCCGTTTTATACCTCGGTGGACATACGTAACGCCGGCTTTAAATTGGCACCGGTGGACACCAACTTGTACCCTGGGGGCTGGAACAACCTTACCGATGACATGTTGCCCCTGGCGGTGCAGGCGGCCATGGCGGCGATTGAAAAAATTTGCCCCGAAGCCAAAAACCTTTTGCTCATACCAGAGAACCACACGCGCAATACGTTTTATTTGAGCAACGTGGCGCAGCTGCAGCGCATTTTTCAGCAAGCTGGGCTTAACGTGCGCTTGGGCTCGCTCAACCCCGACATCACGGCGCCCACCCGGCTGGAACTCAGCTCGGGTGACGTGCTTACGCTTGAGCCTTTGCAACGCGAGGGCCGACGACTGGGATTAAAAGACTTTGATCCGTGCACCATTTTGATTAACAACGACTTGAGCTCGGGCACGCCGCCCATGTTGCGCGACTTGCACGAGCAGTTTGTGCTGCCGCCGCTGCATGCCGGGTGGTCGGTGCGGCGTAAGTCATTGCACTTTGCCGCCTACGAAGAGGTGGCCAAACGCTTTGCCAAATTGCTGGGCATGGACCACTGGTTGATTAACCCCATGTTTAACCACTGCGGCCGGGTGAATTTCGCCGACGGCGAGGGCATGGCGTGCATGCGTGACAACGTGGACGTGCTGTTGACCAAAATACGCCGCAAGTACAAAGAATACGGCATACAAGAAAAGCCCTTTGTGGTGGTCAAGGCCGACAACGGCACCTACGGCATGGGCGTGATGACGGTGCGCGATGCCGCCGAACTCAATGAAGTCAACCGCCGCACACGCAACAAAATGAGTACCGTCAAAGACGGCTTGCCGGTAAGCGATGTGCTGATACAAGAGGGCGTGGTTACCAACGAGCGCATCAACGAGGCCGTGGCTGAGCCGGTGGTGTACATGCTTGACCGTTATGTGGTGGGTGGTTTTTATCGCGTGCATGCCGAGCGCGGTGTCGATGAAAACCTTAATGCCCCTGGCGCCAGTTTTGTGCCGCTGGCGTTTGACCAAAGCGCGCACTTGCCCGAGCCTGGCGTCAAACCCGGGGCAAGCGCGCCAAACCGGTTTTACATGTACGGGGTGCTGGCGCGGCTGGCCATGCTGGCGGCCAGCTACGAACTTGAGCAAACCGACCCCAACGCCGAAGACGTCGATTGAGGCGTTGACCGCCACGGATCGCGCGCGTGACCGCACCGGCTCATCCCGCTAAGTCCTCGGTGGCCGCCTTGGCGTTTGGCGCCCTGGGGGTGGTGTTTGGCGACATTGGCACCAGCGTGCTGTACGCCGTTAAAGAAGTGTTTGCCTCGGGCTGGATTAGCTACACCCCGGCACACGTGTATGGCATTTTGTCGCTGCTTATTTGGGCGCTGACCATCATCGTCTCGCTCAAGTACGTGACCTTGGTGCTGCGTGCAGACAACCAAGGTGAGGGCGGCTTGGTGGCCATGCTGGCCTTGGCTGCCTCGGCGGTGGCGCACCGGCCGCGCTTGTCTAAGGTGTTGTTTGGCTTGGGTATTTTTGGTGCGGCGTTGTTTTACGGTGACGGCGTAATCACGCCAGCCATTTCGGTGCTGTCAGCGGTTGAGGGCGTGGCGTTGCTCGCCCCGTCGCTACACGCGGCGGTGTTGCCTGCAACGCTTGTGATTTTGCTGGGGTTGTTTTTGTTCCAACGTCGTGGCACCAAAGGGGTGGGGCGTGCCTTTGCCCCAATTACCGCGTTGTGGTTTGTTACCCTGGCCTGGCTGGGGTTGCGCGAGATCGTGGCTAACCCCGATGTGCTGTGGGCCTTGTCGCCGCACCACGCGTGGCGCTTGGTGCGCGAGGCGCCAACCCAAAGTTTTTTGTTGCTCGCCGCGGTGGTGTTGTGCGTTACCGGGGCCGAGGCTCTGTACGCCGACATGGGACACTTTGGCAAGCGCCCCATACGCTTGATGTGGTTTGGTGTGGTGATGCCCGCTTTGGTGCTGAACTACCTCGGGCAGGGTGCGCTGCTGCTGCGACAGCCCGAGGCCATTGCCAACCCGTTTTTTTTGCTTGCCCCCGATTGGTTTGCCTGGCCGCTGGTGGCGCTGGCGACACTGGCCACGGTGATTGCCTCGCAGGCTCTGATATCAGGGGCGTTTAGCGTCACGCGGCAGTTGATTCAGCTCGGTTATTTGCCGCGTATGCGGGTGTTGCACACCAGCGCCCGCGACGCCGGACAAGTCTACGTTCCGTTTGTGAATTGGACCTTGTTTGTGGTGATTGCGCTGGCCGTGTTGCTGTTTAAGAGCAGCAGCCAATTGGCCTCGGCTTATGGCGTGGCCGTCACCATTGATATGTTCATCACCACGCTGCTTACCTTCTTTGTGGTGCGTTATGCGTGGGGTTACGCGCTGCCACTGGCCGTCTGCGCCACGGGGTTTTTTCTGTTGGTCGACGCGCTGTTTTTGGGCGCCAATCTAACCAAAATCGTCGATGGTGGCTGGTTCCCCTTGGTCATTGGACTGACGCTGTCGGTGCTGATGTTCACCTGGCGCGCGGGGCGTAGGCTCATGGTGCAAAGCCTCTCGGGCGAGAGCATGGCGTTGCAGCCGTTTGTGGCCTCGGTCATGCTCGAGCCTCCCACTCGGGTGCCCGGGACGGCGGTGTTTTTGAACCCATCGGCGCAAACCGTGCCGCACGCTTTGTTGCACAACCTCAAGCACAACAAGGTGCTGCACGCGCAAAACCTGTTTGTTAGTGTGCAACACGCCGACGTGCCGTGGGTAGGGCTGGAGCAGCGGGCCAGCGTGGAGCCGTTGGGGCACGCGTGTTGGCAGGTCACGGTGCGATTTGGCTTCAAAAACGAGCCCGACTTGCCCAAGGCGTTGGCCTTGGTCAAGGCGCCTGGGTTGGTGATTGACCCCATGCAGACCTCGTACTTTTTGTCGCGCGACACCTTGGTGGCGGGGCAGGCCACCACCATGGCCGCGTGGCGTGAAAAACTGTTTGTCACCATGCACCGCAACGCCGCTGCCGCGGCAGACTTTTTGCATCTGCCGCACAACGCGGTGATTGAAATGGGCACCAAGGTAAGGCTTTGACATGAAATTGCTGTTTGTTGCTGACGCAGTGCACACCTTTGCACCGTACAAAGACACCACTTACGCCATGATGCGCGAGGCCAATCGCCGCGGCATGGCCATACACGTGTGCCAACCGCACCACGTGCATTGGCAAAGCGGGCAAGGGGTTCAGGCTTGGGTGCAACGCCTGACGCTGCTCGATGTGCCCACGCCCAGCAAAAACCAACCCAATTGGTACGCGCTAGGGGATACGCAATGCTTGGCCTTAAGCGCCTACGACGCGGTGCTGATGCGCAAAGACCCACCGTTTGATTCGGAGTATTTCTATGCCACCCATTTGCTCGAGCAAGCCGCGCGCGAGGGGGCAAAGGTATTTAACCGGCCGCAGGCCTTGCGCGATCATTCAGAAAAACTGGCGTTGATGGAGTTTGCCCAGTGGGCCCCGCCCACGCTGGTGACGCGCGATGCACAAGCCATACGGGGGTTTCATGAAGCGCACCAAGACATCATTCTTAAACCACTCGATGGCATGGGCGGCATGGGGATTTTTCGCGTCAAGCCCGATGGTTTGAATTTGGGCAGCATCATTGAGCAATTGGGGCATAACGGGCAGCAAACCCTGATGGTGCAGCAGTACCAACCCGCCATTGCGCAGGGCGACAAGCGGGTGTTGTTGATTGCGGGTGAGCCCGTGCCCTACGCCTTGGCGCGCATGCCGCAGGCCGGCGAGGTGCGCGGCAACCTCGCCGCCGGCGGGCGCGGGGTGGCGCAGCCGCTGGCTGAGGCAGACTTGGCGATTGCCCGCGCCCTGGGCCCGACGCTGGCTGCGCGTGGGTTGTTGCTGGTGGGGCTGGATGTGATTGGTGAGAAGTTAACCGAGGTCAACGTCACCAGCCCCACGTGCTTTCGTGAAATCACCGAGCAAACAGGCTGGGACGTGGCCTCGCACTTTATCGACGCTCTGCAGGCCGCTTGCGCGGCCTCGTCCTAGGCTTTGCCCTTAACCTTCAAACGCCACGCGTGCAGCAGTGGCTCGGTGTAGCCGCTGGGCTGCTCAATGCCTTTAAAAACCAAATCGCATGCGGCTTGGTAGGCCTTAGAGCGTGCAAAGTGACCGGCCATGGGCTGGTACGCAGGGTCGCCCGCGTTTTGTTTGTCCACCACGGCGGCCATGCGCTCAAAGGTTTGCTTCACTTGTTTGACACTGACCACGCCATGGTGCAGCCAGTTGGCGATGTGTTGGCTGGAAATGCGCAAGGTCGCCCGGTCTTCCATTAGGCCGACGTTGTGAATGTCGGGCACCTTGGAGCAGCCCACGCCTTGGTCTACCCAGCGCACCACGTAGCCCAAAATGCCTTGGGCGTTGTTGTCCAGCTCTTGCTGTATGTCGGCCGCGTGCCAACGGGGCTTGGCTACTACCGGCACCGTAAGCAGGCCGCCCAGAAGCGCCTCGCGTTCGTCGTTGTCGCTGACGCGCTCGAGCGTTTGCTGCACCTTGGCCACGTCGATTTGATGGTAGTGCAAGGCGTGCAGCGTGGCGGCGGTGGGGCTGGGAACCCAAGCGGTGTTGGCGCCAGCCAGTGGGTGTGCCACTTTTTGGCGCAACATGTCGGCCATCAAATCGGGCATGGCCCACATGCCTTTGCCAATTTGGGCCCGTCCGCGTAGGCCACAGGCCAAGCCCACCAGCACGTTGTTGCGCTCATAGGCCTGAATCCACGCGCTGCTCTTCATGTCGCCTTTGCGCATCATGGGGCCAGCCTGCATGGCGGTATGCATCTCGTCGCCGGTGCGGTCCAGAAAGCCGGTGTTAATAAAGGCCACGCGGTCACGTGCGGCGGCAATGCACGACTTCAGGTTGACGCTGGTGCGGCGCTCTTCATCCATGATGCCAATTTTGACGGTGGCCTTGGGCAGGCCTAGCACGCGCTCGACACGTTCAAAAATCTCGCAGGCAAAAGCCACTTCGTCGGGGCCGTGCATTTTGGGCTTAACGATGTACACCGAGCCCTTGCGCGAATTGCGAATACCGTTTTGCCCTTTACCGTGCAAGTCAACCATGGCAATGGTTACGGTGATCATCGCGTCCATGATGCCTTCGGGAATCTCTTGACCTTGGGCGCCCCACAAAATGGCGGGGTTCGTCATCAAGTGGCCGACGTTGCGCACAAACAGCAGCGAGCGGCCGTGCAGCGTTACCGGCTTGCCGCTGGGGCTGGTGTACACCCGGTCGGGGTTGAGGCCGCGGGTAAAGGTGCGCTCGCCCTTGCTGACTTGCTCGGTGAGGTCGCCGCGCAACAAGCCAAGCCAATTGCGGTAGGCCAATACCTTGTCTTGGGCGTCCACGGCGGCAATCGAGTCTTCCAGGTCCAAGATGGTCGACAACGCCGACTCCAGCACCAAATCGCACACGCCTGCGGGGTCGGTGGCGCCAATGGGGGTGCGACGGTCGATGCGCAAATCCAGGTGAATGCCGTGGTGTTGCAGCAGCACGCTGGACGGCGCGCTCGCCTCACCCTGATAGCCCACCAATTGCTTGGGCTGCGCCAAGGTGGTGCGGCTGCCGTCGCTAAGCGAGACGTGCAGCTTGCCCTGCTCGATGCGGTAGCCGGTGGCGTGCAGGTGCGAGCCTTTTTTGAGTGGCGCGGTGCGGTCGAGCACATGCCGTGCGTATTCAATTACCTTGGCGCCGCGTAATGCGTTGTAACCGGGGCCACGCTCGGCGCCGTCGGCCTCGCTGATGGCGTCGGTGCCGTACAGCGCGTCGTACAGCGAGCCCCAGCGCGCATTGGCCGCGTTCAGCGCATAGCGGGCGTTCAAAATCGGCACCACCAACTGCGGCCCGGCTTGGCGTGCCAGTTCGTCGTCCACGTTGCGGGTGCTGGCCTTCACCTTGGCTGGGTAGGGCTTGAGGTAGCCTATGGTTTCGAGGTAGCGGCGATACGCCTTGGGGTTTTTGATGGGGCCAGGGTGAGTGGCGTGCCATTGGTCAAGGGCGATTTGCAGCCGGTCGCGCTCGGCCAGCAACGCGGCGTTGCGTGGCGCCAGCTCGTGCACGATGTCGGCAAAGCCTTGCCAAAACGTCGCCGGGCTCACGCCCACGGCCGGCAGCATCTCGTGGTTGATGAAGTGATGCAGTTCCGGGGCAACTTGCAGGCCTTGTTCGGCGATGCGGGTGGTGATCATCGGTGGTTTCCTTACTTATGCGTGGATATCAAAAAGGGCCAGCACCTCATTGAGTGAGCTGGCCACGTGGTGTGGTGCCCCGCCCAGCGTTTCAAAGGCTTGACCACTGCGGTTAAGCCACAGCGTGCGGTAGCCGTACCAGCTCGCGCCCAGGGCGTCCCAGGCGTTGCTGCTAACAAACAAAATGGCTTGCGCGGGCAAACCCAAGGCTTGCGGCCCCAGGTCGTATACCGCTGGGTCGGTTTTGAAGCGTCGCACCGAATGCGCGCTCAACACGGGGTTGAGCAAGGCGTCAAGCCCAGCGCTGCGCAGCGCCTCGGCAAGCATGTCGGGGTCGCCGTTAGACAAAATGCCAGCCCGCACGCCTCGCTGTTGCAACTGGGTGAGCACCGTGCGGTTTTCGGGGTAGGCCGCCAGTGCCCGGTATTGGTTCATCAGTTGCGTCTCGTACGCGTGCGACAAGGGCAGCTGCAGTTGCGTGCAGGCGTGGCGCAGGGCGTCGCGCGTGATGTCCCAAAACGGCTTGTAAAAGGGCGCGTCGCGCTCGCGCCCTGCGGTTTGGCTCATGCTGACTAGGCGGGTGTATTCAATTTGCTTGTCGCGCCAGGCCGCGCTTAGTGCCCGGCCTTGATTGCCAAACAATTGTTCGGCCAAGGCGGCCACGCTGTGCACGTCAAACAGCGTGCCGTAGGCGTCAAACAGCACGGCTTGGGGTGGTTGGGCCAACAAAGGCGGTTGCATGGCCTAAAGTGTATTGCACCGATGGCGCCACCCCTACAATTGCGCACCATGTACGTACAAACCATCATGCGGCAAGCGCTGGCGCAGGCGTTGCAGGCGGTGTGCCCTGATCCCGCCCCCGAGCTGATCGCCCTTGAGCGGCCCAAGGTGGCGGCTCACGGCGACTACGCCTGCACCGCGGCCATGGCCTTGGCGCGTCAGCTCAAGCAGCCCCCCCAGGTTTTGGCGCAACGCTTGCGCGAGGCGCTGCTTGCCAACCCCGAGCTGCAGCCGTGGGTGGATGACGTGACCATTGCCGGCCCCGGCTTTCTTAACCTTACCCTCACCCATGCAGCCCGGCAACACGTGGTGCGTGAGGTGTTGCAGCAAGGTCAGGCGTTTGGCCAGCAGCCGGCAACGGGTCAGCGCGTGGTGGTTGAATTTGTTTCGGCCAACCCCACGGGTCCGTTGCACGTGGGGCATGGTCGGCAAGCGGCACTTGGCGATGCCATGTGTAACCTGCTGCAAAGTCAGGGGTGGCAGGTGTGGCGTGAGTTTTATTACAACGACGCGGGGGGGCAAATCCAGCAGCTGGCGCTGTCGGTTCTAGCCCGCTTGCGCGGTTTGGCGCCAGGCCAGCCCGATTGGCCCGAGGGCGCGTACAACGGCGAGTACATCGCCGACATTGCCCAGGCCTTTTTGGCCAAGCAAACCGTACAGGCCGACGACCGCAGCGAGCAAGCCAGTGGCGACGTCAACGACGTGGAGGGCATTCGCCGCTTTGCGGTGGCGTATCTGCGCCACGAGCAAGACCTGGACTTGCGCGCCTTTGGTGTGGCCTTTGACCAGTACTACCTTGAGTCCAGTTTGTACGCCGATGGGTTGGTTGAGCAAACGGTGAGCAAATTGCAGCAAACTGGCCACACCTACGAGGCCGACGGCGCCTTGTGGTTGCGCAGCACCGACTTTGGCGACGACAAAGACCGCGTCATGCGCAAGTCCGACGGCAGTTACACCTATTTCGTACCTGATGTGGCGTACCACCTCACCAAATGGCGGCGTGGGTTTGCTCAAGCCATCAACATTCAAGGCAGTGACCATCACGGCACGGTGGCGCGGGTGCGCGCCGGGCTGCAGGCTGCTGCCGAAGGCGTGGCGGTGGGCTACCCCAGTTACGTGTTACACACCATGGTGCGGGTCATGCGTGGCGGTGAAGAAGTCAAAATCTCTAAGCGCGCGGGCAGCTACGTCACGCTGCGCGACCTCATTGGTTGGACCAGTGCCGATGCGGTGCGCTTTTTCTTGCTTTCGCGCAAACCCGATACCGAGTACGTGTTTGATATTGATTTGGCCTTGGCGCAAAACAATGACAACCCGGTGTTTTATGTGCAGTACGCGCATGCGCGCATTCAGTCGGTGTTGGCGCAATGGGTCAAGTTGCACCAAGGCCAACGTGAGGCGTTGCCCGACGTGTCGCTGGCGCCCCTTACCACCGCGCCGGCACAGGCGCTGATGCGCGCGCTCGAGGCCTACCCCGACGTTCTGGCCGCTGCCGCGCGCGACTTGGCACCGCACGACATCACGTTTTATTTGCGCGATTTGGCCGCGGCCTACCACCGCTATTACGACGCCGAGCGTGTGCTGGTGGAGGATGCGGCGGTACGCGACGCGCGCGTGGCCCTGATTGCCGCGGTCGCGCAGGTGCTGGCCAACGCGTTGGCCTTGCTGGGCGTGCACGCGCCCCAAACCATGTAGTCAGAAGGTGACACGAACCATGTCTCAATCGGATCGCTCGCTGCAACACGGGGGCACGTTGTTTGGCTTAACCGTGGGCTTGTTGCTTGGCCTTGCGGTGGCTTTGGCCGTGGCCATGTACGTGACCCGCTCGGCGTTACCGTTTGTTGACCGAGGGCTCACCGGTGACCCAACCGAACAGGCCTCGGGCCAAGCCACCTCTGACTGGAACCCCAACGCCGGGATGAATCAAAACGTGGCCCCGGCCGGTCAGCCTGAGGTTGCGCCAGCAGCCCCTGTGGTGGCTGACACGACTGGTGCGGCCCCACTGGTGGCCCCTGCCGTGGGCAATGACCCCTTGGGTGACCTGGCGCAGCAAAAGCTCGCTCAGGCCGGTGCCGCGGCCAATGCCGCACCGGCTGCCGACTCAACCAATGTGGGGTTGATGGCGCGCGCCCCGGCGGTGCGCGGAGAGCGCCTGGCCAATGTGGTGTTTTTTGTTCAAATTGGCGCCTTTGCCGTGGCCGAAGACGCCGAGGCCCAGCGCGCCCGTGTGGCGATGATGGGTATTGACGCCCGCGTCAGCACCACGCTAAGCAACGACCGCACGTTGTATCGCGTGCGCAGTGGCCCCTACCGCACGCGCACCGACGCCGATGCGGTGCGCAACCAGCTCGAGCAGCAACGCATCGAAGGTGCTGTGGTCTCGGTGGCCGTGGTACGGTAGTTGTTTTACCCGCTATCAAGGAGCAAAGCATGCAAACATTGGCCCGACGCACCGTGATTCAGGCCGCCGCCGCCGCTTGCGCCATGCCTTTGGCGCAGGCGTGGGCACAGCCTCTGCGTGAGGGCAGCGATTACCTGGCGTTGTCCCAGCCGGTGGCCCAGTCGGTGGCGCCCGGGCAGGTGTTGGTGCTTGAGTTTTTTGCCTACACCTGCATTCACTGTTACCGGCTGGAGGCCGCGTTTGCCCGTTGGGCCAAGCAGCAACCGCCACAGGTGGTGGTGCAACGGGTGCCGGTGTTGTTTGCCCCGCCCATGTTGGCTTTGCAAAAGCTGTACTACACCCTAGAGGCCATGGACGCGTTGCATACCCTGCATCCCAAAGTGTTTGAGGCGATTCATGAACAACAGCAGCGGTTGCTCAGTGACGCTGCCGTTAAACGCTGGGTGCAAAGTCAAGGTGCAGACATGGCCCGATTTAATGCGCTGTACGACTCGTTTGGTATCGCGGGAAAGGCCCAGCGCGCCACCCAACTAACCAACAGCTACCAAGTTGAGGGCACCCCCGCGTTGGGTGTGGGTGGACGCTACTTGGTGCCTGGACAAGGGGCGCGCACGCTGCAAATCGCCAGCGAACTGGTGGCCAAACTGCGTGGGGCGTAGGTCAGTTGAGCGTGGCGTATAGAATCGCAGCAAAAATCATGCCGTGCTAAACCCTGTGCTCGCCTACACCCGTCGCTCTTTGGTTTGCGCCACTTGGCTTGGCGTGGCCGCGGCGTGCCTGCCCACGGCCTGGGCGGCCAGCGGCGACGCTGACCAACCCATGCAGGTTGAGGCCGACAGACTGCGCTACGAAGAAAAAGACCGCATCAGCCACTTCACTGGTCAGGTGGTGATCACCAAGGGCAGCATCGTGATTCGGGCCGATCAAGTTAAGGTGCGGGAAAACGCAAACGGTCAGCAAGTGGGTGTGGCCACGGGTGAGGCAGGCCGTCAAGCATTTTTTAAGCAGACCCGCAGCGGCATGGACGAGGTGGTCGAAGGGCAGGCCGACCGCATCGAGTACCGCTCGGCCACCGATCAAATGACACTCACGGGCGGGGCCGTGTTGCGGCGTATTCGTGCCGGCTCCCCCAGCGACGAGGCCAGGGGGCCACTCATCGTTTACGACGGCGCCAGCAGCACGTTTCGGGTTCAGGGCGTCAAGGGTGGTGGACAAGACCGCGTGCGAGCGGTGCTGACGCCGCGTGAGAAAACCACGGAGCCGGTGCGTTGACCGCGGCAGACACGCCCATTTCGGGTGTGGGCTTAAGCGCGCGGCACTTGCGCAAAAGCTACGCTGGACGCCGGGTGGTACGTGATGTCTCGCTGGACGTCACCGAAGGTCAGGTGGTGGGCTTACTTGGCCCCAACGGAGCGGGTAAGACCACCTCCTTTTACATGCTGGTGGGGCTGATTCGTTGCGACGGCGGCGCCATCGCCCTAGACGGCGCGGGTGTGCAAAACCAGCCCATGCACGTGCGGGCGCGCCAAGGCTTGGGATACTTACCGCAAGAGGCGTCGATTTTTCGTAAGCTCAATGTGCAAGAGAACATTCGTGCCATTCTTGAGCTGCAAACCGACCCGCGCGATCAAGCCTTGCCCAGCCACGTGATTGAGCATCGGCTGGACGAATTGCTCGACGATTTACGCATTGGCCACCTGCGCGAGACCGCTGCCATGGCATTGTCCGGGGGGGAACGACGACGGGTGGAAATTGCTCGCACCTTGGCCTCGTCGCCGCGCTTTATTTTGCTCGACGAACCCTTTGCGGGCATTGATCCGATTGCCGTAATCGAGATTCAGCGCATCATCGAGTATTTAAAGAGCCGCGGCATTGGGGTGCTTATTACCGACCACAACGTGCGCGAGACCCTTGGTATTTGTGACCGCGCTTACATCATCAGCGACGGTACCGTGCTCGCCGAGGGCAGCCCCTCAGAAATTGTTGATAACGCCGAAGTCCGCCGGGTGTACTTGGGCGAGCACTTCCGCATGTAGCCGGGCGAGCAAGGCACATGAAACAAGGCCTGGCTCTTCGCGTCTCGCAGCAGCTGGCACTGACGCCACAACTGCAACAGTCGATTCGTTTGTTGCAGCTCTCTACACTTGAGCTGTCGCAAGAGATCGACCGACTGCTTGACGAAAACCCGTTTCTCGAGCGCGACGATGATGAAGCCGCACGTGAGGCCTTTGGCGTGGCACAAGATGACACCCCAGTCAGTCAGGGCGATCGTTTAAGCGAATGGGCCCAGACCCAAGAGGCCGCCGCCACCGACCTCCAAGAAGGGCCAACGACGACAGCCAGCGAGGCCGACGGGCCAACCGAGGCACAGCCCGAGGACGCCGCGTGGGACGGCGACGGCACCGTGGAAGTGGCCCCAGACGACAGCGAATGGGGTGTTGAGGCCGCGCCTAGGCAAAGCGGTGACGAGACCGCCAGCGCCACTGAGTTGGCGGCTGATTCGGTGTCGCTGACGGAGTACTTGCACCAACAAGCCAGCGGCTTGCGGCTGCCCGAGGAGACCGCTGCGGCGCTTTACGCGCTCATCGAGTCGCTCAACGACGACGGCTACCTCGAAGACGACTTGGCGAGCTTGGCGCGTGCTTGGGCCGATGACGACGCGGCCACCGAGGCACGGTTTTTGGCTTGTTTGCAAGATGCCTTGGAAGAGCTGCACGACATGGAGCCGTTGGGCGTGGGCGCGCGCAACTTGGCCGAGTGCTTGCAACTGCAAGTGCAGGCTCTGCCCAGTAACACGCAAACCCAGGCCGCATGGCGGCTGCTGCAAGAGCCCATGGAGTTGCTGGCGCGGCGTGACGTCAAGCGCATGGCGCGTGAAGTGGCGCTGGACGAGGAATTGGTGCGCCAAGCCATGGCCTTGATTGTGCGCCTCGAACCCAAGCCCGCCCGCCGTTTTGCCCAAACCGACCGCTTGGTGGTGGTGCCCGATGTGCTGGTGGTGCGCGAGGGTGATGACTTTAAGGTCTCGCTCAACCCGCAGGTGATGCCGCGCCTGCGGGTGCACGACGTGTACGCCTCGGCCATGAAGGGGCAAAAAGGCCAGGCCGAACAACTCAGCCAACACCTACAAGAGGCGCGCTGGTTCATCAAAAATTTGCAACAGCGTTTTGACACCATCTTGCGCGTCAGTGCCACCATCGTGCAGCGTCAGCACGGCTTTTTTCAGCATGGCGAGCTGGCCATGCGTCCCATGGTGTTGCGCGAGGTGGCCGAGCGCCTCGAGCTGCATGAGTCCACCGTCAGCCGCGTGACCAGCGGCAAGTACATGGCCACGCCGCAGGGTACTTACGAGCTTAAGTTTTTCTTTGGTTCGGGGCTGGGCACCGAAACCGGCCACAGCGCCTCAAGCACCGCGGTGCGGGCGCTGATTCGTCAATTCATCGCCGCGGAGTCGGCCCAGCAACCGTTGTCGGACAACCAACTCTCTGTGATGCTCAAAGAGCAAGGCATCGACTGCGCCCGGCGCACCGTTGCCAAGTACCGCGAAGCCATGCGCATCGCGCCTGCCAATTTACGTAAGGCAATCTGATTTTCATGTGGTCATTGTTTGTATCGTGCCCGTTTGGGGTAGAGGAATTGCTTGCCAGTGAGCTGCGCCCCATGTGCAGCCAGCCGGTGCAGGTTGCCCGTGGTGGCGTGCGGCTAAGGGGTGATTGGTCGCTGGTGGGGGGCGTGAACCTGCACAGCCGCTTGGCGCAACGCGTGCTGCTGCAGCTCGCGCATGGGCCGTATGGCACCGAGCAAGACGTGTACGAATTGGCCCGCGCGGTGGATTGGGAGCAGTGGTTTGGCGTGCAGCAAACGTTTCGCGTCGACGTCACCGCGCACCGCAGCCCGCTCAAGAGCCTGAACTTTGTTGGCCTGCGCGTCAAAGACGCCGTGGCCGACCGATTTCGGCAGCGCGCCGGCGTCCGCCCCAGTGTGGATACCCGGGCGCCGGCAGTGCGCATTGCCGCGCACCTAGACGCCGGTCATGCGACCTTGTATGTTGACACTTCAGGTGATCCGCTGTTCAAGCGCGGTTGGCGCCAAAGCACGGGTGATGCCCCACTTAAAGAAACCCTAGCCGCGGCGATGCTGGCGGCCACCGGCTGGGACGCGCACGGCGAGGTGCCGCTGTACGACCCGTGTTGTGGCAGCGGCACGATTGCCATTGAGGCTGCGGCGATGCGGCTTGGTTTGGCTCCGGGCTTGCGGCGACGCTTTGCCTTTGAGGCGCTCAAGCCGCACGACCGCGGCGTGTGGCAAGCGCTGTGTGCCCAGGCGCAGGACGCCGCCAGCGAGCACGCCAAACGCGTGACCGGTGTGAGCGTGTTTGCCAGTGACGTCTCGCATCGCATGGCCGACTTCGCGCAAGCCAACGCGCGTCGCGCCGGGGTGGGTCAGGTGTTGTGGGTGCGCGCCGGCGACGCACTGCAGCGCATGCCACCGAGCACGCAACCTGGGGTGCTGCTGCTCAACCCGCCATACGGCACGCGGGTTCAAACCGCTGGGGTGGCAGGCAGCACCGCCGTCGACCCCGATTTTTTTACCCAGCTCGGGCGGCACTGGAAAAACCACTACGCTGGGTGGACGGCATGGGTGCTCAGCCCAGACCGAGGCTTACCTGGTCAGTTGCGTATGCGAGAGAGTCGGCGCATGCCCCTGTTTAATGGCGACATCGAGTGCCGCTTTTGGCGCTTTGACCTCAGCGCGTGGAAGGCTTCAGACGCTCAACCAAGCCCTGCAGGGCCAACCTAGCCGTGGCTTGGCGTACCGCCGCGCGGTCGCCAGGTAACAGCACCCGCTGCGCCGTGGTTTGCCCGGCCACCGACCACCCCAGCCATACCGTGCCCACCGGTTTGTCTGGGCTGCCGCCGCTTGGCCCAGCCACCCCGGTTACCGCCACGCTGGCCATGACCCCGGCGCGTTGCGCCGCGCCTTGGGCCATGGCTTGCACCACCGCTTGGCTCACGGCCCCATGGTTGCGTAGCGCCGCCTCGCACACACCCAGCAACTGGTGTTTGGCGTCGTTGGAGTACGTCACAAAGCCACGCTCAAACCACTCGCTTGAGCCCGCCACATGGGTACACAGCGCGGCAATCAGGCCGCCGGTGCAACTCTCGGCACACGCCATGCGCCAGCCCTGCGCGCGCAGCGTCTGTGCCAGGGTGTTTAGGGTTTGCAGGTCATCGTCGTTGGGGTTAAGCATGCGTTACCACCATGGTGCCAGGTCGCTGGCACGCAGCCACGCCAGCACCAGCAAAGTTAAGCCAGCGGCCACCAAATCGTCGAGCATGATGCCCAGCCCGCCGCGCCAGCCCAAGCCCTTAAAGCGCCGGTCGGCCCAACGCACGGGGCCCCACTTGAGCGTATCAAAAAGCCGAAACAGCGCAAACGCCACCAGTTGCTCAACAAAAGGCGCGGGTGACAAAAGCCACAAAATCAACCAAAACGCCACCACCTCGTCACACACGATGTGGCTGGAGTCGGCCACTTGCAAATGCCCGCTGGTGACGGTGGCTGCCCACCACCCCACCAGCAAGGCCAGCACCAGGGCAATCGCCCAGCCTTGGTCGTCCAGCACCCGGTCAAGCAGCAAAAAACCGGCCCAAGCCCACAGCGTGCCTGCGGTGCCCGGCGCCATGCGCCCCAAGCCCGCGCCCAAGCCCAGCGCCAGTGCGTGTGCCGGATGGGCCCCGGCAAAACGCCAACTCGGGCGCGTGGTCGGCGTCTGGGGTGGGTGGCCGGTTGGGGTGGGCTCGGGTGTCATGGCGAGGCAAAGTGGTTGAAGCCGCAGGGTACCTCAGTCAACGGCTGCTGCGCATGGTCAAGCCACTGCACTGCGGTTGACGGCGTGAGCGCACCGATCCGCGTCAACGTCAAGCCAAGGCTTTGGGCCAATTGCGCCACACGCGGCCGCTGGTGCGCAGGTGCGGCAAACAGCAACTCGTAGTCGTCGCCCCCAGCCAGTTGCAGCGCGCGTCGCTGGGCCACGGGCAACGCCGCCAACGCGGCGTGGCCGGGCAAGCGGTCAGCCCAAACCTGGGCGCCGACCCCGCTGGCTCGCGTCAGGTGCAGCAAGTCACCGCTCAAGCCGTCGCTGATGTCCATGGCCGCGCTGGCGATGCCGCGCAGCGCCAGCCCCAGGGCCACGCGCGGCACTGGCGTCTCATGCGCGTCAATGGCGCGGGCCTGGGTTGCGGCGTCAAGTGCGGCTGCGTGTGCAAGCAAAGCCGAGCCCTTGTTGTTCTGCTGCAAGGCCAAACCCAGTGCCGCCATCCCCAGTTCGCCACTGACCCACAAATCGTCACCGGCGCGCCCGCCGTCGCGGCGCAGGGCCTCGGCGGTGGGCACCTCGCCCCACGCGGTCAGCGCCAACGTGCAGGGCCCGCGGGTGGTGTCACCGCCCACCAGCTCGCAGCCGTGGGCGTCAGCCAGGCGGTGCAACCCCCGGGCAAACGCCGCCAACCACGCCTCGTTCACCTCGGGCAGCGCCAACGCCAAGGTGTAGCCGCAGGGCCGCGCGCCCATGGCAGCAAGGTCAGACAGATTCACCGCCAAGGCCTTATGCCCCAGCCGCTCGGGGTCGGTGTCGGGCAAAAAATGCCGCCCCTGCAGCAGCATGTCGCTGGTAATGGCCAGGGCGCGCTGCCCATCGAGTGGCCACAACGCAGCGTCGTCGCCCACCCCTAGCGCAGCCCGCCGTGGTGCGCGCGCAAAATACTGCGCGATGAGGGCAAATTCGTCCACCGCGCGCGTCAGTGCAGGTCAGCACCCGAGGCGCGGCTGGCGCTCAGCACAAAAGGCGGCACCTCCACCTCAAACCGGGTGCCGTCTACAGCCACGCAAAAAAAGTGGCCGCTCATCATGCCGTGTGCCGTGTGCAATTGAGCGCCACTGGTGTATTCAAACGATTCACCCGGCTGCAACAGCGGCTGATGCCCTACCACCCCCAGCCCGTCCACCGTTTGCATGCCGCCCTCGGCGTCTTCAATGTCCCAGTGGCGCGACACCAGTTGCGCGGCCACGTCGCCGGTGTTGCGAATGGTGATCGTGTACGAAAACGTGTAGCGCCCTCGGCTGGGTGCTGACTGCTCGGGTAGATAACCTGGCTCAACTTGAACTTGAAAGCGATACTGCGCCATGGGTTGCATGGTACCGCGCGCCAGCCTGCGACAATAGACGGGTTTCACCGAAGTTGGGAGCCGCCATGAAGCGCCAATACCGCATCGCCCCGTCGATTCTCTCGGCCGACTTTGCCCGTTTGGGACAAGAGGTGGCCGACGTCGTTGCCGCAGGGGCCGATTGGATTCACTTTGACGTCATGGACAACCACTACGTGCCCAACCTAACTTTTGGCCCCATGGTGTGCCAAGCGCTCAAGCCACACGCCGTGCGTGCCGACGGCCAGGCCGTGCCCATTGACGTACATCTGATGGTGCAGCCGGTGGATGCGCTGGCGCAGGCGTTTGCCCAGGCTGGGGCCAACCTTATCAGCTTTCACCCCGACGCCACGGCCCACGCCCACCGCAGCGTGCAAGCCATCAAGGCCGCGGGCTGCCAGGCCGGTTTGGTGTTCAATCCGGCCCAGCCGCTCGATGCGCTCGATTGGCTGATTGACGACATCGATTTGGTGCTCATCATGAGCGTCAACCCTGGCTTTGGTGGCCAAGGCTTTATTGATGCGGCGCTGCGTAAGATTGAGCAAGCCCGCGCGCGCATCGACGCCTGCGGCAAAGACATCCGGCTGGAGGTAGACGGCGGCATCAAGCCCGAGAACAT
>JAYPEA010000002.1:0-14387 GCA_038125525.1 Burkholderiaceae bacterium
TGCTGCTGGTGCGGCTGGTGCTGCAGTTGCTGGCGTACAGCCGCGCGGTGCAGCATGGCGGCGATCAGCCGGTGGCCGTGCCCTTAATTGAAGACCCCGAGGCAGTGGCCAAAAACGAAGCCAACACCGCCTTGTCCATGAGCAAAGACTAAGCGCCATGACCGCACTGGAAGTTAGCGTATTTTTGTCCATGGTGCTGCTGGTGCTGGTGGTGGCGGGCATGCGCGTGGCCTTTGCCACGGCACTCATAGGCATGGTGGGGTTGCTTGCGTTTTTTATGATGGAAAAAGGCATGAACTTTGACCGTGCCTTCACCGTCACCCTCAAGCTGGCCGGGCAAGTGCCGCACTCAAAAACCGCCAGCCACGTGTTGGGTTTGATCCCGGTGTTTATATTGATTGGCTACCTGGCCTACTTCGCCGGCATGACCCGCACCCTATTTGAAGCCGCCAAGCGCTGGCTGGGCTGGCTACCCGGCGGCATGGCGGTGGCCACGGTATCGGCCACCGCGGGGTTTGCCGCGGTATCGGGCGCGTCGGTGGCCACCTCGGCGGTGTTTGCCCGCGTGGCGATTCCAGAAATGTTGGCCATGGGCTACGACAAACGCTTTGCTGCGGGCGTGGTGGCCGCCGGCGGCACGCTGGCGTCGTTGATTCCACCGTCAGCCATTTTGGTGATTTACGCCATCATCACCGAGAGCTCGGTGGGGCGCTTGCTGCTGGCGGGCTTTTTACCTGGCATCGTCTCGGCTTTAATTTACATGGTCATGATTACTGGCATGGCCAAAGCCAACCCCAAACTTGGCCCGCCCCGCGGTGGTTACACATGGGGTCAACGTTTTCAAAGCTTACCCGGAGCCGCACCCATTTTGTTTGTGGTGCTCATCATCATTTACTGCATTTACTTTGGCTGGGGCACCCCCACCGAAGCCGGCGCCTTGGGTGCGTTTGTGGTGTTTTTGGTGGCTTTGGCCAAGGGCATGCGCCTCAAGCAACTGGGGCAGGCACTCATGGAGAGCGCCAAGCTTACCGCCATGATTTTTACAATGATTTGGGGCGTGTTGATTTTTGTTCGCTACCTCGGCTTTTCGGGCCTGCCCCAATCGTTTGCCGAGTTTATTGGCGCGCTACAGCAGTCGCCCTACATTACGTTGACGTTTATTATTTTGGCGTACGTGATTTTGGGCATGTTCATGGATGCCATTGGCATGTTGATTCTTACGCTGCCGGTGACGTTTCCGGCCATCATTGCGCTCAACGGTGGGCCCAACGTCACCGCTGAGGCCAGCGCGTTTGGCTTGTCTGGCGAGAACTGCGCCATTTGGTTTGGCATCATTGTGGTGAAAATGGCCGAGCTGTGCCTGATTACGCCACCCATCGGACTCAACTGCTTTGTGGTGGCCGGGGTGCGGCCCGACATTTCGGCCCAAGATGTTTTTAGAGGTGCCTCACCCTACTTTGTGGCCGACGTGGTCACGGTGGCGGTGCTGATTGCGTTTCCGTCGATTACGCTGTTTTTGCCCAACCTGCTGGTGAACTAACCCGCCTTGGCACCCTCGGCTAACCCTCGCCTGTCGCTGCTGTTTGTCTGCATGGGCAACATCTGCCGCAGCCCCACCGCGCACGGCGTGATGCGCGCCCTGCTGGCCAAAGAAGGCCTAGCGCCACAGGTGCACGTGGACTCGGCCGGCACCCACAGCTACCACTTGGGCCACGCACCCGATGCGCGCGCCCAAGCCGCCGCGCAGGCGCGCGGCATCGATATCAGCGACCTGCGCTCGCGTCTGATGACCGAGGCCGACTGCGCCCAGCACGACTTAATTTTGGTAATGGACTGGGACAACCTGGCCCTGGCCCAAGCCATGTGCCCCGAGGCACACGCCCACAAAATACGACGCTTGACCGAGTTTTGCCTAAGGCGCCAAGACACCGTGGTACCTGACCCCTACTACGGCGGCCCGCAAGGCTTTGACGACGTGCTTGACCTGGTGCAAGACGCCTGCCAAGGCCTGCTGCGCTGGGTGCAGCAGCGCCTTGCTGCCTAAGCTGCCCCCGCCGCGGGCTGCGCCTGCTCGTGTGCGCACAGGGCGTGCTTGAGCGGCACCCCCCAACGAAAACCGCCCACCGCGCCGTTGCTGCGCCACACCCGATGGCACGGCACCAACCACGCCCAGCGATTACGCGCAACGGCACTGGCCACGGCGCGCACGGCGCGCGGCTGCTGCACACAAGCCGCCAGCTCGGCATAACTGCAACGCTGCCCCCATGGCACCTGCTGCAGCACCCGCCAGACCGCGCGCTGCAGCGCGGTGCTGGCGCTTAAATCAAGCACCGGGCAAGGGCCAGGCTGCAAGGCTGCCACACGCTGCAACCAATCAGGGGCTGGGCCCTGGTGCGACTGCCACTGCGCGCGCGGCCACTGCGCACGACACCACGCCAAACCTGCCTCGGCCTGGGCGTGAAAGCCCACGTACGCCACACCCTGCTCGCTCCACGCCGCCAACAAGGGGCCCAAAGGGGTGGGGAGGTGCAGGTACGTGCCCCTCATTCCACCGTCACGCTCTTGGCCAAGTTACGCGGTTTGTCCACGTCGGTGCCGCGCGCGCAGGCGGTATGGTAGGCCAGCAGCTGCAGCGGCACCACGTGCAGCATAGGGCTGAGCGCGCCGTAGTGTTCGGGCATACGCAATACGTTGACGCCGGGTTCGTGGCTGAGTTGACTGTCGGCGTCGGCCAAAACATACAGCACGCCGCCGCGGGCGCGTACCTCTTGCATGTTGCTTTTTAGTTTTTCCAGTAGGGCGTCGTTGGGGGCCACGGTCACCACGGGCATCTCGGCCGTTACCAGGGCCAGCGGCCCGTGTTTGAGTTCGCCCGCAGGGTAGGCTTCGGCGTGGATGTAGCTGATTTCTTTGAGCTTAAGCGCGCCTTCGAGCGCGATGGGGTAGTGCACGCCGCGTCCCAAAAACAGCGCGTGTTCTTTGCCGGCAAAGGCTTCGGCCCATGCCATGATTTGCGGCTCAAGTGCCAGCACGGCTTGCAGCGCCACCGGCAGGTGGCGCATGCGGCGCAGCCAGTCGGCCTCTTGCTCGGCGCTTAGGCGCCCGCGCGCTTTGGCCAGCGTAAGGGTTAGCAAAAACAAGCCCGCCAGCTGCGTGGTAAAGGCTTTGGTTGAGGCCACGCCAATTTCTACCCCGGCGCGGGTAAGGTATGCCAAGCTGCACGCACGCACCATGGCGCTGGAGGCCACGTTGCAAACGGTTAGGCTGTGCGCTAGGCCTTGGGCTTTGGCGTGCTGCAAGGCAGCCAGGGTGTCGGCGGTTTCGCCACTTTGCGATATGGTGACCACCAGCGTGTGGGGTTCGGGCACGCTGGTGCGGTATCGGTATTCGCTTGCCACCTCAACTTGGGTGGGTATGCCGGCCATGGCCTCTAGCCAGTACTTGGCCACCAGGCCGCTGTAGTAGCTGGTGCCGCAGGCCAGCACCAGCACACGTTGACAACCGCTTAGGATGGGTTGGGCTTGCTCGGCCGGGCCAAACAAGTCGGGCACCAAGGCGTGCACGCCCTCTAGCGTGTCGGCCAGGGCTTGGGGTTGAGCAAAAATTTCTTTTTGCATGTAGTGGCGGTAGGGGCCCAGTTCCACCGCCTGGCTGTACACGCCCGCTTGGCGTTGGGTGCGCTGCGCAGGTTGGCCTTGGGCGTCAATCACCTGCGCGTGGTGCGCGCTTAGGGTGACGCAGTCGCCGTCTTCAAGGTACATCACGTGCTCGGCCACGCCCGCTAGGGCCATGGCGTCGCTGGCCAGGTAGTGGGCGTTGGGCCCCACGCCCATGACCATGGGCGCACCGTGGCGGGCACCCACCAGGCGTTGGGGTTCACTGGCGTGTAACACGGCAATGGCGTAGGCACCATGTAGCCGGGCGGTGGCCGCGCGCACGGCGGCAAGCAGGTCACCGTGGTAGAGCGAGTCAATCAGGTGGGCCACCACCTCGGTGTCGGTTTGGCTGGCAAACACGTAGCCTTGGGCACTGAGTTCGGCGCGCAAGGTTTCGTGGTTCTCAATGATGCCGTTGTGCACCAGCGCCACGCGGGCTGGGGCGTGTTGCGGCGCGGTGGCATCGACGTCTGGGCCGTGGCTAAAGTGCGGGTGGGCGTTGTGTTCGGCCGGGGCGCCGTGCGTGGCCCACCGGGTGTGAGCAATGCCCACTTCGCTGTGCAAGGCGTGGCGCTGCACTTGGGCTTGTAGCTCAGCCACGCGCGCGGTGCTGCGGCTGCGCTGCAGCCCCTGGCTTTGCTGAATGGCCAAGCCGCACGAGTCGTAGCCGCGGTACTCCAGGCGCTGCAGGCCTTGCACCAAGACAGGAACGGTGTTGGTTTGCGCCACGGCGCCCACAATGCCACACATGATTGGTTGGGTTATTTGGGGGGTGTTTTAGGGGGTTTGACGGGGCGCTGCCAGTTGGGCACGCTCACGGGTTTGGCACGGGCCACGGTAAGGGCGCCGGGGGCGGTGTTTTTGGTAATGGCCGAGCCTGCGCCCACGGTGCCGCCAGCGCCTACGGTAAGAGGCGCCACCAGCACGCTGTTGCTGCCCACGTGCACGTCGTCTTCAATGGTGGTGCGGTGCTTGTTGGCGCCGTCGTAGTTGGCCACAATGGTGCCCGCGCCAACGTTAACGCGCTGGCCCACGCTGGCATCGCCCACGTAGGCCAGGTGGTTGGCCTTGGCGCCGGCGCCAAGGGTGCTTGCCTTAATTTCAACAAAATTGCCCACGTGCACGTCAGCGCCCAGGGTGGTGCCAGGGCGCAGCCGGGCGTAGGGGCCCACACGTGCCGCCGGCCCAATGATGACGGGTTGGCCTGCTTCGCCTTCTACCAAGGTGTAGGGCAGCAGCTGCGCGCCGGACGCCACCTCGGCGTGGCGCAGCACACAGTGCGCGCCAATTTGCACGCCGTCGCCCAGCACCACGTCACCTTCAAACACGCAGTTCACGTCAATGCGCACGTCTTGGCCGCATTGCAGGCTGCCGCGCACATCCAGTCGCGCGGGGTCGGCCAATTGCACGCCTGCGGTCATGAGAGCCTCGGCGCGCTGCTGCTGCACGGCACGCTCCAGCTGGGCCAATTGCTGCGGGGTGTTGACCCCCGCCACGCTGGATGGGTGGGGCGCCACCACGGTATGCACGGCGCAACCTTGGGCCACGGCATGCGCCACCACGTCGGTCAGGTAGTACTCGCCTTGGGCGTTGTCGTTGGTCAGGCAGGCCAGCCAACGCTTCAACCCCACCGCTGGCGCCGCCAGCACGCCGGTGTATACCTCGGTGAGGGCACGTTGCGCGGCGGTGGCGTCTTTTTCTTCCACAATACCGACCACCGCGTTGCCTTGGCGCACGATGCGGCCGTACCCGGTGGGCTCGCTCAGTTGCAGCGTCAGCAGCGCCAACGAGCCCGTGCCAGCGGCGGCGCACAGGGCGCGCAGGCTGGGCGGGTCAATCAGCGGCACGTCCCCCGAGAGCACCAGCACCACACCGTCGTTGGCCAACTCGGGGACGGCTTGCTGCACCGCGTGGCCGGTGCCTTGGGGCGGGTTTTGCCACACGCTGCGTGCCTGTGGCGCGTGTTGCGCCAAGTGGGCTTGCACTTGCTCACCCTGATGCCCCACCACCACCACCAGCTGTCGCGGCTGCAGCAACGCCGCTGTAGTAAGCACATGCTGCAACAGCGGCTGCCCGGCCAGCGTGTGCAGCACCTTGGGGCGGGCGCTGCGCATGCGGGTGCCCTGGCCAGCGGCCATGACCACAACATCAATGGGGGTGGAGGCTGAGAGAGACAATTGGGCGGATGACAAATAAGGTTGCAAAGGCCGGGCGCAGGCCGGCGCGGTGGCGTGGCGTCATTATCGCCCTTACGCTGGGTGCGCTGCTGGGCGCGTGCAGCCTGGCGCAAACGGCGTACAACCAGTCACCCACGTTGGCGTCGTGGTGGGTGGGGCGCTACGTCACGCTGAGCAGCGAGCAGCAGCAGGCGCTGGACGCGGCGCTGACCCGGCTGCTGGCCTGGCACCGGCAAACCGAACTGCCCCAGTGGGAGGCCTGGCTGCGCGGCCAAGCCGAGCTGGCCACCGCCGAGGCCGACTCGACCAAAGTGTGCCAACGGGCCGAGGCGCTACGCCCGCGTGCGTTGGCCTGGGGGCAAGCCGCTGCAGCCGAGGCGCTGCCGCTGCTGCGCAGCCTAAGCAACGAGCAAATGCGCCAGCTGCGCCAGCGGGTGGCGCAGCGTCAAGCCGAATGGGAAGACGAACAAGGCCTCACCAACCCCAAGCGCTGGCGCGAGCAGCGCATGCAGACCACCACCGAGCGCGCCGAGCTGTGGTACGGTGAGCTCAACGAGGCGCAACAGGCCTGGATTGCGCAGCAAACCGACGCGCAAACCGGTGAGGCCGCCGAATGGGCGGCGCAGCGGCGCGCCAAGCAGTCGGCGTTTTTGGCTGTGGCCATGGCGGTGCGCGACCCCGCGGTACCCGCCGAGCAGGCACAGCGCACGCTGCGTGCGTGGTGGGAACAAGCCATTGCCTGGACACCACAAGCGCAGCAAAGCAGTTGTAACACTTGGGCTGGCCTGCACGCGCGCGCCAGCGCCGCCCAGCGCGAGCATCTGCAAAACAAACTGCTGAGCTTTGCCGAGGACGCCCGCGCCCTGCACGCGCCTTAGGCTAGGCTTGCAGCGAGGCCCACATTTCTTGGTCGCGGGCCGCCGTCCAAATGCGCGGGTGCTTGATGCCGCTGGCCTCGTCGTAGGCACGGCTGACGTCAAACGGCAAGCAGTGCTCGTAAATGAACACGTGCCCAAACACCGGGTCCATGGCCTGTCGCGTGTGCGCCATGGCACCTTTGAGGTCCAACCCTTTGGCCACCGCTTCTTGGCCGCACTGGTACAGCGTTTGCACCCAACGCTTGGTGTAATCGAGCGCTCGGTTCACGTTGTCGCGTCCGCGCATGGCCTCGCCACGCCCAGGTACCAGGGCTTCGGCGCCCAGCGCACGCAGCGCCTCGAGCGTTTGAGGCCATTCGGCCAACTGCGCGTCACCGGTGTACACGCCGGCTTCGTACTCCACCAAGTCGCCGCTAAACAACACCTTTTCTGACTCCACCCAGGCAATGGTGTCACCCTTGGTGTGCCCGGGGCCGGGGTGCCACACCTGCACTTGCACGCCGCCCAAATCAAGCGTGATGCGCCCTGGCACCTCGCCTTGGGTGGGGTTGCCCCCGCCAATGACCAGCGTGGGCCAAGTCAGGCCGGGCACGCTGTCGGCACCACGAAAGAGGCGCGGAAAGCGCTCCATTTCGCTTTGCATGTCTTGTGCGCCACGCTCAACAATCAACTCGTGGGTACCTTGGCTGGCAATGATTTCGGTGGCCCCTTCGGCCAAGTAGGCGCTGGCGCCAAGCACGCGCACCGCGTGGTAGTGGGTCAGCAGCACGTATTTGATGGGCTTGTTGCTGATGGTGCGGATTTTGGCAATTAGGTCTTGCGCCATGGCTGGCGTGGCCGTGGTGTCGCACACCATGATGGCGTCTTCGCCCACAATCACGCCGCTGTTGGGGTCGCCCTCGGCGGTGTAGGCCCAGCAGTGCGGTGAGAGTTGCTCAAAGGTGATGGTTTTTTCGTCTAAGTCGGCCTGACTGGCAAATGCCTTGCTCATGCGGTTCCTCCTGCGTGTTAAAAATTTCGTGCCGGCATTATGAAGCGGGTGTGCCGTTGTTACCCAAACCGTGCTGCAGCATGCTCACCACTTCGGCGGCAAACGCGCGGTAGGTGATGCGCCCACCCGGGCGCAGCCAGGTAAACGTCCAGTTAATCATGCCAAACAACATCATGGTGACGGCTTGTTGGTTGTGGCTGGTGACGCGTTGCGGATACGCGCGGCGCAAAAACCGCGTAAAGGCCGCCACCACGTCGCGCTGGCGGCGCACAATCAGCTCGCGCTGCGCTGCGCCCAGGTGCTTGGTGTCGTTTAGCAGGGCCACGTGGCGCGTCATGGCGGTCTCGTACGTCACCAAAAACCGCTCCACCAGCAGGTGCAGGGCGGCCAGGTCGTCAAGGTTTTGCCGTTGCGCCTCGGCTTCGGTTTCTCCAATTAAGGCCAACAAGTGCTCGGTGTAGCGCTCCAGCAAGTCGTAGAGCATGGCCTCTTTGCTCTCGTAGTAGTGGTAAAGCCTGGCTTTGCTGGTGCCGCAGGCCGCGGCAATGTCGTTCATGCTGGCCGCGGGATAGCTTTGGCGCGCAAAGCACCGCGCGGCTTCTTCCAAAATCGCGTCGCGTCGCAGTTCGTGGTTGGGTGAGCGAGAACGGGGCATGCCAGGGCGACCTTACCAGGGCGTGGTGGGCGGCCACACCACCCCGTTTTCGTTAAGTATGGTGTCCAGTGGCACGTCGTGTCGCTGGGGCTCAAAGTCAGACACAAAACCGCTGGCGTAACCCAAGCCCACGGTAAACGGACGCGGCGACAGGCTGGCCAACGTGCGGTCGTAGAAGCCGCCACCGTAACCCAGCCGATACCCCCCCACCGAGTAGCCCACGCAGGGCACAAACAACAGCGTCGGTTGGATGATCTCGGTGTCTTTGGGCTTAGGGATGCCGTAGGCGTCGTCTTGCATGGGGCAACCTGGGTACCACGCGTGAAAGGTTAAGGTGCGGTCGACTTTGTTCACCACAGGCAGGCCAATGCGCCGGTGCTGAAAGGCCCCTATGGCATCGGCCTCGCGTCCCGCCTCTTGCCAGCGAAACAACGCGGGCAAACAGTCAAACTCACCCTTGATGGGCCAGTACGCGCCAATCGCTTGATCGGCCCGGCCCACCAGCCACACCCGAATCACGCGCTGCAACGCCAAGTCCACCTCGGCGCGGTTGGGCATGGCTTGGCGCAGCGCCAGCAATTGCTCGCGTAAAACCCGCCGCTGAGCCGGCGCAGGCCCGGGTGGGGTGGATGGGGTGGCGTCTTCCATGGAGCCGAGTCTAGGGCAAAACGCAGCGGACTTGGTGCGGTCGCACGCGCCAGCGCCCGTTGCGATAATGCAAGGCATGACGAATGCTCGCGTTTTGGTTTTGGGCGGTACCGGCTTTGTGGGACGGCACCTGTGTGAGGCCTTGCAGCGCCTGGGCGTGGCCATCACGGTACCCACCCGGCACCCCAGTACGGCGCGACGGTTGGCGCACCTGCCGCTGGTGACCACGCTGGTGGCCGACGTGCACCAACCCGACGCGCTGGCCCGCTTGGTGCCTGGGCACGACGCCGTGGTGAATTTGGTGGCGATTTTGCACGGCAGTCGCGCAGCCTTTACCCAAACGCACGCCACGCTGCCTCAGCGCTTGGCGCAGGCCTGCAGCGCCGCGGGGGTGCGCCGTGTGGTGCACGTTAGCGCACTGGGGGCCGACGCGCAGGGCCCCTCCAACTACCAACGCAGCAAAGCCGCGGGTGAAGCCGCGCTGCAAGCCGCTGCCGATGGCTCGTGGCACCTGTCGGTGTTGCGCCCCAGTGTCATTTTTGGCGCCGACGACGCCTTGCTTAACCAGTTCGCCGCGCTGCAACGCCTGCTGCCCTTGCTGCCGTTGGCCGGGGGCAACACACGCTTTCAGCCCGTATGGGTGCAAGACGTGACCACGGCCATTGTGCGGCTGCTGCAGCACCCCCAGCCACCGGCGCTGCTTGACGCCGTAGGCCCCGACGTGCTCACACTGGCACAGCTGGCGCGCTTGGCTGGTCGCGCCAGCGGCCACGCGCGCCCCGTGTGGGCCTTGCCGCGCTGGTTTGGCCATGTGCAAGCGGCGCTGTTGGCACCGCTGCCCGGGCCGCCGCTCATCAGCCACGACAACGTACGCTCGCTGGCGCGCAATAACGTGCGCGAGGCGCAAGCCGCTCACCCCGATTTATCTGCCCTGGGCATTCGCCCAGCCAGTGTGCGGGCCATGGCCCAGACGCTGCTGCGCCGCTGACACGGCGACATTTGCGCCACTACACTGGCGCCATGCAAGTTTATTTGGTGGGTGGCGCGGTGCGCGACACCTTGCTTACACGCTGGCACGGCGGCCAACCGGCCGCGCACGACCGCGACTGGCTGGTGGTGGGCACCAGCCCACAAGCCATGGTAGACGCTGGCTTTGCGCCGGTAGGGCGCGACTTCCCGGTATTTTTGCATCCGCAAAGCCACGAAGAGTTTGCGCTGGCCCGCACCGAGCGCAAGGTGGCCGCGGGCTATCGCGGCTTTACCTTTCACGCCGCGCCCAACGTGACCCTAGCGCAAGACCTGGCCCGGCGCGACCTCACCATCAACACATTGGCCGTGCCGCTACCTGGCGCATACGGCCTGCATCCGCCAGCCGACTGGGTGTGGCAAGAAAACGAAGTGGTGGACCTGCACGGTGGCCTGCAAGATTTGCGCCAAGGGGTGCTGCGCCACGTAACCGAGGCTTTCGGCGAAGACCCGGTGCGGCTGCTGCGCCTGGCGCGTTTTGCCGCACGCTGGCCACAATTTACCGTGGCAACGGCCACCGCCGACTGGCTGCAGGCCATGGTGCAACGCGGCGAGGTGCAGGCCCTGGTTGCCGAGCGGGTGTGGGCTGAGTTGGCTGGCGCGTTGCAAGCGCAAGCGCCCGAGCGTGCGCTGCAGGTGCTGCACGCCTGTGGCGCACTGGCGCAGTGGTTGCCGGGTGTGTTGCCTACAAGCGTGGGGCTGGAGCGCGCCGTGCAACGCGGGCACGCGCTGGCGGTGCGCTGGGCGTGCCTGTGCCAACCGCTGAGCGCCGAGGCCTTGCAGCGCGTGCAGCAAAGCCTGCGCGTGCCACGCCCATGCGCCGATTTGGCCACGCTGCTGCACGCGCAAGGCAGCGCCTTGGCCGCTTGGCCCACGCTCACGCCCGAAGCACTGGCGTCGCACGTGCAAGCTTGCGACCCGTGGCGCAGGCCCCAGCGCTTTGCGCAACTGTTGCAAGCCGTGGCTTGCAGCCACCACGCCACCGAGGCCGACGTGCAAGCCCTAACCCAAGCCGCACAGGTCATGGCCAACGTGCCAGCCGAGGCACTGGCCAAAGCCGGTGGCAACGTGGCCCAGCGCATTGCGCAAGCCAGGCTTGAGGCCTTGCGTCGCTGGCGCCATACGTAAGCGCGACCGCCTTACAAGGTGTGGCTGCGGTCACCCTGGGCAAAGCCCATGCTTTGCCACACCAATTGATGCGCCGCCGGGGCAAACGCCAGCACCTTAAACAATTCGCCCATTTCATGCTCGTGCACCAAGGCCAAGGCGCGCCCACGCTGGGCCAAGGGCAGGGTTTGCGTCACGTCCAGTAGCCCACAGTTGAGCAAAAACCGCCCCTGACTGGTGTAGCCCACCACCTCTTGGCCGGCCTCTTGCGCGGCCAGCGCCACCGCGGTGAAATCAACGTGCGCGGTGATGTCCTTGCTGCCTACGTCGCTTAGGGGGTTGTCATCGGCCTGATGGGCCCGGTGGCACATCACGGTGCCGCCGTGGCGCTGGGGGTGGTAAAACTCAGCCTGCGCAAAACCATAATCCACCAGCAACGCCACGCCGCGTTGCAGCCGCTGCGCCAATTCGCGCGTCCACGCCACGGCCTGCAGCGGCAACTCGGTACGGTAGTCGTGGGTCCCGACCACCGGCACCGGGGGGCGCAGCTCGGTCGGACGGGTTTGCCACGCCAGAGCCGCGCCACGGCAGCTCACCCCCAATTCGTGCCACACCCCATCCACGCGTTGCAACAACTTCACAGGCATGGCGTCAAGCACCTCGTTACCTAGCACCACCGCCTCCAGCGAGGCTGGCCAGGCGTCCAACCACTGCACGGCCTGGCCCCACTTGGCCAAACGCCGCTGTTGTTGTTGCCGCATCGAGGCCGACACCTCCACCACCTCGTAGCGCTGCAGCTTGCCACTGGCCAAGCCCGCGTCAAGCTGGTCAAGCGCGTCCAACAAGCCCTCGGCCAGCGCCCCCGAGCCCGCACCAAACTCCACCACACGCTGCACCCCCGTGGCCTGCAGCCACTGCGCCACTTGGTGGGCCAGCGTCATGGCAAAGGCGGGCGAGAGTTCCGGCGCAGTCACGAAGTCGCTGCCGTCGCGGGCCGATTGCCCCAGCACCGGCAAGCCTCGGCTGTAGTAGCCCATGCCTGGCGCGTAAAGGGCCTGCGCCATGAAGCCATCAAACGGCAACCAACCCTCGCCGTCGGCATGCGCGCGAAGCAGGCGCTGCCACGCCGGTGAGACCTCGTGCCCGCCGCTCGCTACACTTGGGGTTGAATCGTCCATGACGGCACCCATTGTGTCGCACTTGCCCTGCCCTCCGATGCCATGACCCACAGCCCCCACCCCCCCACCCAGGCACCCAAGCGTGTGCTCGTGACCGGCGCGGCCAAGCGGCTGGGGCGCCACATTGCGCTGACGCTGGCGCGCGGCGGCTGGTCGGTGGTGGTGCATTACCACCAGTCAAGCCAAGAGGCCCAAGCCACCGTGGCCGAGTGCCAGCGGCTTGGCCCCGAAGGCACGCACAGCAGCGCATGCGCCGACCTGGGCGAGGCCCAAGAGGCCGACGCGCTGATGCAGCGCGTCTGCGCCCAGCCATTGCACGCCGTGGTCAACAGCGCCTCACTGTTTGTACACGACCGACCCGAGGCCATGGATGTGGCGTTGATGCAGCGGCACTGGCAAGTCAACACGCTGGCCCCGGCGTTGCTCACCCAAGCATTGGCTGCGCACTGCCGGGCGCAGCAGCATCGCGGCGTGGTGGTTAACCTGCTGGACCAAAAGCTGTACAACCCCAACCCCGATTTTTTTGGCTACACCCTGTCCAAGGCGGCCTTGGCCTGCGCCACCACGCTGGGGGCACAAGCCCTGGCACCACACCTGCGGGTGGTGGGGGTGGCGCCGGGGCTTACGCTTACCAGCCACATGCTCAGCGACGAGGCCTTTGCCAAGCTGCACCAGCTCTCGCCGCTGGGCCAATCCTCAACCCCCGACGACGTGGCCAACACCGTGGCTTTTGCCCTAAACAATGGCTCCATCACCGGCAGCACCCTGCTGGTGGACGGCGGCCAGCACCTGGTGCCAATGGCGCGGGACTTTTCTTTGATGTCACCATGACCGACCCGTCGGGCCTGCAAACGCTCACCCTACAAGGCCTGCGCTTTCACGCCAGCCTGGGCATCTTGCCGCACGAACGCGACCAACCCCAGCCCATCGAGGTAGACGTGCAACTCAACCAGGGGCGCCAACCGCTGCTGCCACAAGACGATGACATCACCCACGTGCTGGACTACCGCAAGGTCAGGCAAATCGTGATTGACACCTGCAACGCCGAACACGTTAACCTGCTGGAGTCGATGCTGGGCAAGCTCACGCAGCGCCTGCTGCAATTGCCCGGCGTGGTGGGCGTACGCGTACGCATTGCCAAACTGGCGATTTTTGACGACTGCGAAGTGGCCATTCGCATGGAGGCTGGGCAATGGTAAGCACGGTGCGTATTCCGGGCAGCCCCGAGGCACGCGAGCATCGCGAAACGCTTAAGCGTGAAAAACGCCTGTGCCGCCTGGTGGGCCAGGCCATTGCCGATTACCGCATGATCGAAGCCGGCGACCGTGTGATGGTGTGCGTCTCTGGCGGCAAAGACAGTTACGGCTTGCTCGATATTTTGCTGCGCCTGCAAAGCCGCGCGCCGGTGGCGTTTGAGCTGATCGCGGTCAACCTTGACCAAAAGCAGCCAGGCTTTCCCGCTGACGTGTTGCCCAATTACCTGCGCCAGCGTGGTGTGCGCTTTCACATCGAAACGCAAGACACCTACAGCATCGTTAAGGCCAAGGTGCCCGAAGGCAAAACCATGTGCAGCTTGTGCAGTCGGCTGCGGCGGGGTATTTTGTACCGCGTGGCCAACCAACTTGGGGCGACCAAAATTGCCCTGGGCCATCACCGCGACGACATGCTGCAAACGCTGTTGCTCAACCTGTTTTTTGGCGGCAAGCTCAAGGCCATGCCGCCCAAGTTGGTAAGCGACAACGGCGAGCACGTGGTGATTCGGCCGCTGGCGTACGTGGCCGAAGCCGACTTGGCCCAATGGGCCAAGGCGCAGGCCTTTCCCATCATTCCGTGCACCCTGTGTGGCAGCCAAGACAATTTGCAGCGGCAACACGTGGGGCACATGCTGCGCGAGTGGGAAAAACGCCACCCCGGACGGCTGCAAACCATGGCCACCGCCTTGCAAAACGTGGTGCCCAGCCACCTTATGGACAGCGACGCGTTTGACTTTGCCAACGTGCGCGCCACCGGCGTGCCGCTGCCCGAGGGCGACCACGCGTTTGACACCGACGTGCCAACCCAGCCCACCGCC
>JAYPEA010000002.1:14487-69396 GCA_038125525.1 Burkholderiaceae bacterium
GCTGCCCGAGGGCGACCACGCGTTTGACACCGACGTGCCAACCCAGCCCACCGCCGAGGACGCACAGCCGCTGCACTGGCTGACGCCGCGCCCGCACTGATGGACATCACGCGACTGATTGCGGTGCGCCACGGCGAAACCGAATGGAACAAGGCCACCCGCATTCAAGGCCAATTGGATATCGCGCTCAACGCCACCGGTCAATGGCAAGCCGCGCAAGCTGCCGCCGCCCTGGCCGAGGAGCCGATTGCCGCGGTTTACGCCTCTGACTTACAACGCGCCACGGCCACCGCACAAGCCATTGCCCAGCCACACGGCGTGGCGGTACGCCTGCACACCGACTTGCGCGAGCGCCACTTTGGCGACATGCAGGGCCTAACCTGGCAAACCATTTACGAGCAACACCCCGAAGTGGCGCAGGCGTGGCGCGCGCGCGTACCCGACTTTGCCCCCGCCGGCGGTGAAACCCTGCTGGCACTGCAAGCGCGCGTGGCCGGGGTGGTGCAGCAGCTGGCCTCGGCCCACACCGGCGAGCTGATTGTGCTGGTGGCGCACGGCGGCATTTTGGACATGCTCTACCGCTTGGCCACTGGTGAGGCGCTGCAAACCAAGCGCGAGTGGGATCTATCCAACGCTGCCATTAACCGCCTGCTGTGGACCCCCCAAGGCCTGCAGCTGTTGGCCTGGGGTGACCGCCGCCACCTTGAAGACGACGCGCTGGATGAATCCACCGCGTAAGCCCTGGCGCAGCCAGCGTGCGCGGCCATGGCGTCAACCGCTGGCTTGCTCCAACCATTCCGAGACGGCATGCAGTACCGCCTGGGTGTGGCTGCGGTGCAGGTGGTGTCCAGCCTGCGCAAAGCAACGCACCTGCGCACCTGGCACCCGTTGGGCAATGCCGTCGACCTGGGCGCGGGTGCCGTAGGGGTCGGCCAACCCCTGCAGCGCCAGCACCGGCGCGGCAATGGCAGGTAGCGCATGCGCGATTGACCACGAGGCAAACGCTGGCGCCAGCCAGGCCCGGTTCCAACCCCAAAAGGGCGAGTCCGGGTCGTCGTGGTGCCGCGCCAGCCGCGTCTTTAGGTCGCCGTGTTCGTAGGCATCACGCGCGGCACGTATGCCGCGCAGCGACACCTCCTCGACCATGATGTGCGGCGCCTCCACCACCACCGCCTGCAGCGGCCATACCCGGTGGGCCGCCATGAGCAGGGCAATGCTGCCACCGTCTGAATGGCCATACAAGCGCACCGGATGGCCGTGTAAGCCAGCCGCGCGCAGCACCGCCGGGACCACCTGCTGCGCTTGAACGTGCATGAAGTCGGTGCCCCAGTGCTGCTCGGGAGCGCGCGGCGTGGAGCGGCCGTAGCCCGGGCGAGAAAATACCAGCGCCCGAGCCCGCGTGGCGTGGCACAGTTGCGCCGGAAAGTCGCGCCATGCGCTCACGCTGCCCAGCCCCTCGTGCAGCAGCACCCATGTAGGCGCCGCGTCTGGCCCCAAGCCCAGCGGGTTAACCCACTGCGCGTGAATTTGGGCTGGGCCGTGCGGCGTCTCGATCGCCAGCCAGCTGTCCTGGGCGCTCACGCCTGAGCGTCGCGCAGCTTAAAGCGTTGAATCTTGCCCGTGGCGGTTTTGGGTAATTCGGCCACAAAGGCCACCTGCCGCGGGTACTTGTAGGGCGCGAGTTTGTCTTTCACAAACGCTTGCAGCGTCGCCGCGTCGCAGGCTTGGCCGTCTTTAAGCACCACGTAAGCCTTGGTCTTGGTCAAGCCGTCGCTGTCTTCTACGCCAATCACCGCAGCCTCTAACACCGCCTGGTGCTGCATCAACGTCGCCTCAACCTCAAACGGCGAGACGTAAATACCACTGACCTTAATCATGTCGTCGCTGCGACCGGCGTAGGTGTAGGTGCCGTCGGCGTTGCGCACGTATTTGTCGCCGCTCTTGGTCCATTCGCCCTGAAAGGTGGCACGCGATTTTTCTCGATTCCCCCAGTACATTAAGGCCGCGCTTGGGCCTTTGATGAACAAGTCGCCCATCTCGCCGTCGGCCACCGGTTGGCCATCGTCGCCGCGCAGCGACACCTCGTAGCCCGGCACCGGCCAGCCAGTGGTGCCGTAGCGCACATCGTGCGGCAGGTTGCTTAAAAAAATGTGCAGCATCTCGGTCGAGCCAATACCGTCCACAATCGGCACCCCGTAGTGCGCGGTAAAGCGTTCGCCCAGCTCTTTGGGCAAGGCCTCGCCGGCCGAGGAACACAAACGCAGCGCCACCGCCTCGCGTGGCGGCAAATCAGGTGCCGCCAGCATGCCCGCGTAACCGGTAGGCGCGCCAAAAAACACCGTGGTTTGGTGTGTCACCCAGCGCGCAAACACCGCCTCGGGTGTCGGCCGCCCAGCCATCAGCACCACCGTGGCGCCCACGGCCAGCGGAAAGCTCAGCGCGTTGCCCAAGCCGTAAGCAAAAAACAATTTCGCCGCCGAAAAGCATACGTCGTCTTCGCGTAGCGCCAATACGCCCACCCCGTAGTGTTGTGCGGTGCAATACAGGTTGGCCTGGCTGTGCACCGTGCCTTTGGGCCGCCCCGTTGAGCCCGACGAATACAGCCAAAACGCCGGCTCGTGCGCGTCGGTGGTGACTGGCGCCGGCAAGGGTGCGCCCTGCCACAGCGCGGACAATGCCTCAGCCCCCTCTTGCGCCTCGCCGCTGCACCAAACCTGCTGCACCGCGTGCCCGCCGTTGGCCTGCGCCTGCGCCATGGCCTGGCGCAGGGTGGGCAGCAGCGCCGGCGACACCCACGCCGCTCGCGCCCGGCTGTGCTGCAACATGTAAGCGTAGTCCTCGGCCGTGAGCAAGGTGTTTACCGCCACCGGCACCACCCCGGCGTACAGGGCGGCCAAAAACATCACTGGCCAGTCGATGTTGTCGTGCATCAACAACAACACCCGCTCGTCACGCCGCAAACCCGCGGCCAGCATACCGGCGGCGGCGCGGCGCACCCGCTCGTCCAGCTCGCCATAGGTTAGGCGGTCGGTGTCGTCAATAAACGCGGTGCGGGTGGTTCGTGACTGGTTGCGCTGCAGCAACCAGTCGGCAAAGTTAAACAGCCCCTCGGGCTCAACCACGGCGGTTGACATGGCGTCTCCTTATGTGCGCATCGGCGTGAATCGGTTATGCACTATCGTGCATGTGTGGCATGATGCCGGGTATGACAACAAATGTCAAAAACCGCCATCCTCTGCTGCAAAATCTGGGCGAGCGCACGCGCCATTTGCGCGCACGCCGAGGCATGACGCGCAAGGCCCTGGCCGCAGCGGCCGACATCAGCGAGCGCCACCTGGCCAACCTGGAATTGGGCGACGGCAACGTTTCGGTGCTGTTGCTGCACCAACTGGCGCAGGCCCTGCAGTGCCCGTTGGCCGAGCTGCTGGGCGACCCCACCACGCAAAGCGCCGAGTGGCTGCTGTTGCGCGAGTTGCTGCGCCAAGCAGACGACGCCACGGTGCGCACCGCCCGCTTAGCTGCGGCCCAAGCACTGGGGCACGGCAGCGACGAGGCCAGCACCCGCATTGCCCTCATTGGCCTGCGTGGCGCGGGCAAGTCCACCCTGGGGCAACGCCTGGCCGACGCCCTGGGTTACCCGTTTATTGAGCTCAGTCAACGCATTGAGGCCTTGGCTGGCTGCAGCGTGAGCGAAATCCAGGCCCTATACGGTGTAAGCGCTTACCGTCGCTACGAACACCGCGCGCTAGAGGACGCCATCAGTCAACAAACCCATATGGTGCTGGCCACGCCGGGCGGGGTGGTGTCCAACCCAGCCAGCTTTGGCCTGCTGCTGGACAAATGCACCACGGTAT
Organism: Burkholderiaceae bacterium; assembly: GCA_038125525.1. Classification (GTDB taxonomy): domain Bacteria; phylum Pseudomonadota; class Gammaproteobacteria; order Burkholderiales; family Burkholderiaceae_C; genus RS62. The sequence continues at coordinate 18,342 of JAYPEA010000002.1, forward strand.
GGCTGCGCGCCTCGCCGGAGGACCACATGGCACGTGTCACCGCCCAAGGTGACCTGCGCCCCATGGCGGCCAGCCAAGAGGCCATGGAAGACTTGAAAGCGATTTTGGCGGGCCGAGAGGCGTTTTACGCCCAAGCCAACCTGCACCTGGACACCAGCGCCCAGCCGCTGGAGGCCAGCTTTCATCAACTGCGCCAGGCACTGGAACAAACGATTCCCCAGCTTGGCGCTTAACATGCAACAAAGTGCTTGTCATCTTGCAAAACATGCAATATGATTCATACAAGTACGAGGAGACTCTCATGGAAGCGCAACCGGTTGAATACCAAACCCACCCCAGCCAATACCGCCACTGGAAGCTAAGCGTTGACGGGGCGGTGGCCACGTTGTCGGCCGATTTTGACGAAGACGCCGGCCTGCGTCCGGGCTACAAACTCAAGCTCAACAGCTACGACCTGGGCGTGGATATCGAACTCAACGACGCCTTGAACCGCATTCGGTTTGAGCACCCCACGGTGCGCACCGTGGTCCTCACCAGCTTAAAAGACAAGGTGTTTTGCTCTGGCGCCAACATCTTCATGCTGGGCACCTCCAGCCACGCGTGGAAGGTGAACTTTTGCAAATTCACCAACGAAACCCGAAACGGCATGGAAGACACCTCGCGGTACAGCGGCATCAAGTTTTTGGCTGCGGTCAACGGCGCCTGCGCCGGCGGCGGCTACGAGCTGGCGCTGGCGTGCGACGAAATTTTGCTCATCGACGATCGCTCCAGCGCCGTGAGCCTGCCCGAGGTGCCGCTGCTGGGCGTACTGCCCGGCACTGGGGGTTTGACCCGCGTCACCGACAAGCGCCACGTGCGACACGACCTGGCCGACATTTTTTGCACCACCACCGAGGGCGTGCGCGGCCAACGCGCCAAAGACTGGCGCTTGGTCGACGACATTGCCAAACCCGCCGTGTTCGCCCAGCGCGTGGCCGAGCGGGCGCAGGCCCTGGCCCAAGGCAGCAGCCGTCCCGAGCAAGCCGCCGGGGTGGTGTTGCCGCCGCTGCCGCGCCAAGTGGACGCCACCGGTTTGCGCTACCAGCACGTGCACGTGGCCATTGACGCCGGCGCACGCACCGCCACGCTGACCCTGCAAGCCCCCGAAGGCGAGCAGCCCAGCGACATCGCGGGCATCGAGGCCGCCGGTGCGGCTTGGTATCCGCTGCAAGCCGGGCGCGAACTCGACGACGCGATTTTGTGGATGCGCACCAACGCGCCCGACATTGGCATGTGGCTGGTACGCACCACGGGCAACCCCGAGGCCGTACGCGCCATGGACGACGTGCTGCAGGCCCAGGCCGAGCACTGGCTGGTACGCGAAACCATTGGGCTGTGGCGGCGCACGCTTAGCCGGCTGGACGTCTCCTCGCGCAGCCTGTTTGCCCTGATTGAATCGGGCTCGTGCTTTGTGGGCACGTTTTTCGAACTGGCCTTGGCCTGCGACCGCAGCTACATGCTCAGCCTGCCCGAGACCCCCGAGCAAGCCCCACGCATTGGCCTGACGGCAATGAACTGGGGCCACTACCCCATGGCCACCGGACAAAGCCGCCTGGCACGCCGCTTTTACGATGAAGCCGCGGCACTTGAAGCAGCTCGGGCCCAAACCGGCCAGGCACTCGAAGGCGAAGCGGCCATGGCGCTGGGGCTGGTCACGGCCAACCCCGACGACCTGGACTGGGACGACGAAATCCGCATCGCCATTGAAGAGCGCGTGGCCATGTCGCCCGATGCGCTAACCGGCATGGAAGCCAACCTGCGCTTTAACGGCACCGAGAACATGGTGACACGGATTTTTGGCCGCCTCACCGCATGGCAAAACTGGATCTTTCAGCGCCCCAACGCCGTAGGCGATAAGGGCGCGCTCAAGGTCTACGGCAAAGGCGACCGCGCGCAATTTGACTTCAACCGGGTGTAACACCCCGCCCCTTTTTTGATTTGGAAGACTGGAGAGACCCCATGAACGGCATCAACTACAGCGAGAAAATTCCCAACAACGTCAACCTCAGCGAAGACCGCGCCCTGCAGCGCGCGCTGGAGCAATGGCAGCCCAATTTTGTGAATTGGTGGGACGACATTGGCCCCGAGGGTTCAACCAACAGCGAGGTTTACCTGCGCACCGCCGTCAGCGTCGACCCGCAAGGCTGGGCGCAGTTTGACCACGTCAAAATGCGTGACTACCGCTGGGGCATTTTCTTAAACCCCGGCAACGAAGACCGCACCATTGGCTTTGGCGACCACAAAGGTGAAAAAGCCTGGAGCGACGTGCCCGGCGAATACCGCGCCAACCTGCGTCGCATCATCGTCACGCAAGGCGACACCGAACCCGCATCGGTTGAACAACAGCGTCACTTGGGTTTAACCGCCCCCAGCATGTACGACCTGCGCAACCTCTACCAAATCAATGTGGAAGAAGGCCGTCACCTGTGGGCCATGGTGTACCTGCTGCACAAGCACTTTGGCCGCGATGGCCGCGAAGAGGCCGATGCATTGCTGCAGCGGCGCAGCGGTGACGAGGACAACCCACGCATTTTGGGTGCCTTTAACGAAGCCACACCCGACTGGTTGAGCTTTTTTATGTTCACTTACTTCACCGACCGTGACGGAAAGTTTCAGCTGTCCGCCCTGACCGAGTCGGCTTTTGACCCCCTGGCACGCACCACCAAGTTCATGCTCACCGAAGAAGCGCACCACATGTTTGTGGGCGAAAGCGGCGTGGCGCGCACCATTCAGCGCACCGCGCAGGTCATGAACGAGTTAAAGACCGACGACGTGAACAAACTGCGTGCCGCCGGCGTCATCGACTTGCCCACCATCCAGCGTTACCTCAACTTCCACTTCAGCGTAACCATTGATTTGTTTGGCGCCGACGAATCCAGCAACGCCGCCACCTTTTTTAGCACCGGCTTAAAGAGCCGCTACGAAGAGGGCAAGCGCGAGGATGACCACATCCTAAAAGACAAAACCTACCAGGTGTTGGTGGCCAAAGAAGGCGGCTTGGAGGTCAAGGAAGTGCCCATGCTCAACGCCTTAAACGAGGTCTTGCGTGATGACTACATCAAGGACAGCGTGGCCGGGGTTGAGCGTTGGAACAAGGTGCTGACCAAAGCGGGCATCGCGTTTCAGCTGCGCGTGCCACACAAGGCCTTTAACCGCAACATCGGTGCGCTGGCCGGTGCCAACGTCACGCCTGAAGGCCAAGTGGTAAGCCAGACCGAATGGAAGGCGCGTGCAGGCGAGTGGCTGCCCTCAACCGAAGACCGTGCGTTTGTCGCCAGCCTAATGGGCCGCGTGGTGGAGCCGGGCAAATTTGCCAACTGGATCGCGCCACCCGTCGTGGGCATCAACCGCATGCCGGTTGACTTTGACTACGTTCGCTTCAACTAAAGCCAACCGGAGCCAGACACCGTGGGCGCGTCCGACATCCTGCACCAGCACCTGATTGACCCGGAGATTTGCATTCGCTGCAACACCTGCGAGGCCACCTGCCCGATCGGGGCCATCACCCACGATGACCGCAACTACGTGGTCGACCCCGACAAGTGCAACCTGTGCATGGCGTGCGTGCCGCCCTGCCCCACGGGCTCCATTGACAACTGGCGCGACGTGCCGCGTGCGCAAGCCTACTCGCTGCAAGACCAATTGGGCTGGGACGAGCTGCCCGAGCCCAGCGCCGAGGCGCCCGCTGACCACACAGACGGTGACCACACGCCACCACCCGCGCCCAGCGGGCCGGGCAGCGTGCAAGCGCCATGGTCTGCCGCCACGCCGCACACCCAGCTTTACGGCCCGGGTGCAGACAAGGCCACGGTGCGCGCCAAAGTCAGTGGCAACCTGCGCGTAACCGACGTGGGCAGCGACTACGACACCCATCACATCGTGCTTGACTTTGGCGAGGCGCACTTTCCGGTGCTCGAAGGCCAATCGATCGGTATTGTGCCCCCGGGCACCGACGCCAATGGGCGCGCGCACTTTCCGCGCCAGTACTCGGTGGCTAGCCCTCGCAACGGCGAACGTCCGGGTTACAACAACCTCTCACTCACCGTCAAGCGCGTGCTACAAGACCACAGCGGGCAGCCGGTACGTGGCGTGGCCAGTAACTTCGTGTGCGACCTGCAAGTGGGCGACGAGGTGGACGTGGTGGGCCCCTACGGTCAGAGTTTTTTGATGCCCAACCATCCCGGCAGCCACGTCGTCATGATCTGCACCGGCACCGGCAGCGCCCCCATGCGTGCCATGACAGAGTACCGACGCCGCTTGCGCGCCCAAGGCCAAGACGTGGGTGGCAAGCTGTTGTTGTTTTTTGGCGCCCGCACGCAGCGCGAACTGCCCTACTTTGGCCCGCTACAAAAACTGCCGGGTGACTTTATTGAAAGCCACTTTGCTTTTTCGCGAGAGGCCAATCAGCCCAAACGCTATGTGCAAGACCTGATGCGCGAGCAAGCCGCCACGCTGGCGCCGCTGCTTGGCCACGCGGACGCATTTTTTTATGTCTGCGGCCTCAAGTCGATGGAGCAAGGCGTAATTGACGCGTTACGCGACATCGCCACCGATGCCGGCATGGACTGGACGCAGCTCAGCGCGCAACTGGCCCAGGGCCGGCTGCATTTAGAAACCTACTGACCCGCGTCAAACAAATCGCTGGGCCCGCCCACCGGCGCGGCCACCCCCAGGTGACGATACGCCGCGGCCGTGGCCATGCGGCCACGAGGCGTGCGCTGCAAGTAGCCCTGCTGAATCAAGTAGGGCTCAATCACGTCTTCGATGGTTTCGCGGTCCTCACCAATACTGGCGGCCACGTTGTCTAAGCCCACTGGCCCACCGTCAAAGCGGTGCACCACGGCCTCAAGCAGCTTGCGGTCCATCACATCAAAACCCAATGGGTCCACGTCCAGCATGGTCAACGCGTCATGGGCAATCGAGGCGGTAATGGTGCCATTACCCTTAACCTGCGCGTAATCGCGCACACGGCGCAACAAGCGGTTGGCGATTCGTGGCGTGCCACGGGCGCGCTTGGCGATTTCACGCGCACCCTCGTCGTCGCAGGCCACTTGCAGCAGCCCGGCGCTGCGGCGCACGATATGCTCGAGTTCATTAACTGCATAAAACTCCAGCCGCGCCACAATACCAAAGCGATCACGCAACGGGTTGGTGAGCATGCCCGCGCGGGTGGTGGCGCCAACCAAGGTAAACGGCTGCAAGTCCACCTTAATCGAGCGTGCCGCCGGGCCCTCGCCGATCATGATGTCGATTTGATAGTCCTCCAACGCGGGGTACAAAATCTCTTCTACCACTGGCGACATGCGATGGATTTCATCAATAAACAGCACGTCGTGCGCCTCCAACCCTGTCAGCAAAGCAGCAAGGTCTTTGGGTTTTTCAAGCACAGGGCCACTGGTTTGGCGCAAGTTCACGCCAAGCTCTTGCGCCACAATGTGCGCCAGCGTGGTTTTACCCAAGCCGGGCGGGCCGTAAAGCAACACATGGTCCAACGCCTCCACCCGTGCTTTGGCTGCACCAATAAATATCTCCAACTGCTCGCGAGCCTTGGCCTGTCCCACGTAGTCGCTCAGCGCCTTGGGCCGCAGCGCACGCTCCAAGGCCTCTTCACGCGGGCTGGCCGCCCGACCAGAGACCATACGTGGGGCGGTGTCACCGCTCAAGTCGTCGTCGTAAATCGTCACGCTGCGTCCTCCTACCCAAGCCTTACCGTGCCAATGCCTGCAGCGCTTGCTTAATGCCGTCACTTACCGAGACCTCAGCTGGCAGGCGCTGCACCGCCGCACTGGCCTCGCGCTCGTTGTAGCCCAGCGCCAGCAAGGCCTGCACAATGTCGGCCGTGACACCGCTGGCCTGCGTGCTGGGCGCACCGGGCAACGCGTCGCCCAATTTGCCACGCAGCTCAAGCAACAGCCGCTCGGCGGTTTTTTTGCCAATCCCTGGCACTTTTTGCATACGCCCGGACTCTTGCGTGGCCACCGCGTGGGTCAGGTCGGCCACGCTCATGCCCGAGAGCAACGACAACGCCGTGCGCGGCCCCACACCCGAGACCTTAATCAGCTCACGAAACGCAGCACGTTCTTCTTGCGTGGCAAAGCCAAACAACACGTGCGCATCTTCGCGCACCACCAAATGCGTCCACAAGTGCACCGTTGAGCCCAATTCACCCAGGGTATAAAAGGTACCCATGGACACCTGAACCTCATAACCCACGCCTTGACACGCCACCAACACCTCGGGTGGGTTCTTTTGCAAGACGGTACCGCTTAACTTGCCTATCATGGGAACTGGTGAGCCACCTGTTAATCAATTAACCCCCATTATCCGCGTGATACTCAAACACACCTTTGACGCCCATGACAATGACCGCCTACGTCACTTGTGTGGTGCCGCCGATGCGCACCTACGCCTGATTGAACACACCCTGGGCGTGCGCGTGGTGGTGCGCCAGGGCATGGCGCGGGTTGAAGGCCCAGCAGCCCCAGCACGGCGCGCCATGGAGGTGCTGCAAGCCATGTACAACCTAGCGCGCCGCCCGATTGCCCCCGATCAGGTGCAGCTCATGCTGGCCAGCGCCGAGCTGCCAGACGAGACCGGACCACAACTTGCCAGCCGCCAGGGCCCGGTGCAGGCGCGCAGCGCCAACCAGCGGTTGTATTTGCAAGCCATGGCCGCGCACGACATCACCTTTGGCATTGGCCCAGCGGGCACGGGCAAAACTTACCTGGCGGTGGCCTGCGCGGTCGAGGCCCTACAGCGGCAAAGCGTGCAGCGCCTTGTGTTAACCCGCCCGGCGGTGGAAGCCGGCGAAAAACTTGGGTTTTTACCCGGCGACCTCGGGCAAAAAGTCGACCCCTACTTACGTCCTCTTTACGACGCGTTGTACGACCTCATGGGCTACGAGCGCGTACACAAGGCGTTTGAGCGCCAGCAGATTGAAATTGCCCCGCTGGCCTTTATGCGCGGGCGCAGCCTCAACCACGCCTTTGTGATTCTTGACGAAGGCCAAAACACCACGCCCGAGCAGATGAAAATGTTTCTCACCCGTATCGGGCTGGGCAGCCAAGCCGTGGTCACCGGCGACATCAGTCAGGTCGACCTGCCTCGCGGCCAGCGCAGTGGCTTGGTAGAGGCCCAACAGGTACTGGCGCAGGTCAAAGGCATTGCGATATGCCATCTCAGCAGCGCCGACGTGGTGCGCCACCCCCTGGTGGCGCGCATTGTCGACGCCTACGAACACGCCACCCCCGCCAGCCCGTTGTGAGCCTACCCGCCCTGAAACTGTCGCTAACGTTTGGCCCTATCGCACAGGTCGCACGACACCGTGCGGCGCTACCCCGGCACTGGGTGGCACGTTGCCTGCGTCACGCGTTGGCGCACCCGGGCGAACTGGCCGTGCGTGTGGTCAATGCCCAAGAGGGCGAGCAGCTCAACGCGCAATTTCGCGGCAAAGCCTACGCCACCAACGTACTAACCTTTGGCTACCAACATGCCCCCGAGGTGGTGGCCGACATCGTGCTATGCGCACCGGTGGTGGCAGCCGAGGCCAAAACGCAGGGCAAAACCCTTAAGCGGCACTACAGCCACCTGCTGGTGCACGCCTGCCTGCACGCCCAAGGTTGGGACCACGAAACCTCTGTCGCCGACGCCCACGCCATGGAGCAACGCGAAATCGCCATTTTGGCCCGCCTGGGTGTGCCCAACCCCTACCGCTGATCCACCCTACCTCACAGGCGCCGCGCTCAGGCGTCGTCAATGTGGGCCTCAACGTGGGTAGGCAATAACTGAATCGAGGCGCGCAAGCCCGGCACCGCATCCATCAGCGCTTGCTCCACGTTGGTGCGCAAGGCCGCTGCGCGCGCCAGCGACCAATGGCCAGGCATGTGCATATGCATATCCACAAAGCAACGTGCCCCGGCGTGGCGGCTTTGAATGTGATCAAACCGAATCACTTCGGTTGCCGAGGCCTCGGCGGTGAATCCGTCCAACACCCGCTGCACACGCGCCATCTGCTCCTCGTCCATGGCCTGGTCCATCAGGCCCTGCGAGGCGCGCCACACCATGCGCCCGCCCTCGCGCAAAATGTTACCCGCCACCAACAGCGCAGCCAGGCTGTCAAGCCACTGCCACCCGGTGAGCAACACCAAGCCCAAACCTAGCACCACCCCCGCGGAAGTCCACACATCCGTCATGAGGTGCCGCGCATCGGCCTCAAGTGCCATGGATCGGTACTGCCGCGCGGCCACCCGCATGCGCCACGCCAAGCCACCATTGAGGGCCGAGCTCACCACGGCCAGCGCCACACCCAGCCCCACCTGCTGCAGCGGCTCGGGGTGCACCCAGCGCATCGTCGCTGACCACATGATGCCCAGCGCTGCCCCCACAACCAAAATGCCCTCAAACCCAGCTGAAAAATACTCAGCCTTGTGGTGCCCGTAGGGATGCTGCGCATCGGCTGGCTGCTGCGCCACCACCAACATGCGCCAAGCAAACAGGGCGCCGGCTAGGTTCACAAACGACTCCAGCGCGTCAGAGAGCAACGCCACCGAGTCGGCCACCCACCACGCAGCGGTTTTTAGCGCGATGGTTAGCAGCGCCACCAACACCGACAAGCGCAACCAAAAGGTGGGGGCCACGCCCTTGCCCGCCACGGCACCCCGCCTAGTTAAGGGTCACGCGCGCAAAGCGCCGTTTGCCCACCTGCACCACATAGCAGCCCGCGGGTAGGCGCAGCGCGCGGTCACTCACTACCGCGCCATCCACCCGGACACCGCCGCCGTCCATTAGGCGGTTGGCCTCGCTGCTCGAAGGCGCAAGCCCCGCGGCCTTAAGCAACGCCGCCATGCCCATGGGCGCACCCGAGACCGCCACCTCGGCGATTTGATCGGGTACGCCACCCCGGCTGCGCAGCATGAAGTCGTGCTCGGCGGCATCAGCAGCAGCCCGGCCATGAAAGCGCGAGGTGATTTCTTTGGCCAACTGCACCTTAACCTCTTTGGGGTTACGCCCCTGCTCCACCTGCTGACGCAGCGCGGCAATGGCCTGCATCGATTCAAACGACAGCAAGGTGTACCAACGCCACATCAATGTATCGGAGATCGACAACACCTTGGCAAACATGGTGTTGGCGTCTTCGTTGATGCCAACGTAGTTGCCCTTGCTCTTGGACATTTTGTCCACGCCATCGGTGCCCTCGAGCAGTGGCATGGTGAGCACGCACTGCGGCTCTTGACCATATTCCTGCTGCAAATGGCGTCCCATGAGCAAGTTAAATTTTTGGTCGGTCCCGCCCAACTCCAAATCGGCCTTGAGCGCTACCGAGTCGTAACCCTGCATCAGCGGATACAAAAACTCGTGCACGCTGATGCTCTGCCCTCCATGAAAGCGCTTATGAAAATCGTCCCGCTCCATCATGCGCGCCACCGTGTAGCGCGAGGCCAATTCAATCATGCCACGCGCCCCTAAGGGGTCGCTCCACTCACTGTTGTAACGAATTTCGGTGCGCGCAGGGTCAAGCACCTTACTGGCTTGCTCGTAATAGGTTTGGGCATTGGCCTGAATCTGCTCGGCCGTCAGTGCAGGGCGCGTGGTGTTGCGCCCCGAGGGGTCACCGATCATGCTGGTGAAGTCGCCGATCAAAAAAATCACCTGATGCCCCAAGTCTTGCAACTGGCGCATTTTGTTAAGCACCACCGTGTGGCCCAAATGAATATCGGGCGCGGTGGGGTCTAGCCCCAGCTTAATGCGTAACGGCTCTCCCGTGCTGGCACTGCGTTGCAACTTTCGCACCCATTCGGGCTCGGGCAGCAATTCATCCACGCCGCGGCGTGTCACCGCCAAAGCATGGGCAACGGCGGGGTCAAGCGGTGCATGCGCCGGTGGCGAGTCGTCATTCATGGGGTAAGGGTGACTTGTATACTTTGGTTCATTGTAGTGGTCGGCGGCGCGACCACCGTTGCCTTCATGCCATCCACCACCACCCCCACGCTAACCTTGGGCTTAATGTCCGGCACCTCACTCGATGGGGTGGACGCCGTACTGCTGTCGTGTGACCACGCACACTTGCAATGTTTAGGGCACCTGCACCAACCGTTTTCGCCCGCGCTGCGCCACGCCCTCGATACGCTGAACCACCCGGGGGACAACGAATTACACCGCGCGGCGCTGGCCGGCAACGCCTTGGCCGAGTGCCTGGCGCAGGCGGTGCGCCAGCTGCTGCAGCGCACCCACACCCAGCCCGCCCAGGTCGCCGCACTCGGCGCGCATGGGCAAACCGTACGCCACCAGCCCGGCCTGCATGACGGTGTGGGGTACACCTGGCAGGTGTTGCAGCCGGCGCGTTTGGCTGAACTCACCGGCATTGACGTGATTGCCGACTGGCGCGCCGCCGACATCGCCGCCGGCGGCCAAGGCGCGCCGTTGGTGCCACCCTTTCATCGGCTGGCCTTTGGTGCGGCCAACCAGGCGCTGCTGGTGCTCAACGTGGGGGGCTTTGCCAACCTCAGCGTGCTGCGTGCCGACGGCTCGGTCGGCGGTTTTGACACCGGCCCGGGTAACACCCTCATGGACGCTTGGTGCCAACGGCACCGCGGGCTGGCGTACGACGCCGATGGCCAATGGGCCGCCAGCGGCCAACTGCACCATGAATTGTTGGCGCGCCTACTGGCCGACCCGTTTTTTGCCCAGCAAGGCCCCAAAAGCACGGGCCGCGACCACTTCAACCTGGCGTGGTTACAACACCATCTGGCGGCCTTGGCCGAGGCCCCGTTAGCGGTTGATGTGCAAGCCACCTTGCTAGCACTTACTGCTCGCAGCGTGGCGCAGGCCATCACGCGCCAAGCCATGCCCAATGCGCCGGTGGTGGTCTGTGGTGGGGGCGCACTCAACCAGGCCTTACTCGAGGCGCTGGCGCAGGCCTTACCTAAGCACAGCGTGCGCAGCTCGCACGCGCATGGGCTTGCACCCACCGCAGTCGAAGCCGCTGCCTTTGCTTGGCTGGCACATCGCCATGTTTTGGGTCTACCGGGCAATCAGCCCGAAGTGACGGGCGCCAAAGGCCCACGCGTGCTGGGCGCACGCTACCCCGCGCCGCGTTAGACGCCGAAGCTTGAGCCGCAGCCGCAGGTGGTAGTGGCGTTGGGGTTTTTAATCACAAACTGCGCGCCCTGCAAATCTTCTTTGTAGTCGATTTCGGCGCCCACAAGGTACTGGTAACTCATGGCGTCAATCAACAGCGACACCCCGTTTTTCTCCATCACGGTGTCGTCGTCGTTAACGATTTCGTCAAAGGTGAACCCGTACTGAAAGCCCGAACACCCGCCGCCCTGCACGAATACCCTGAGCTTCAGATCGGGGTTGCCCTCTTCGGCGATCAAATCCGCCACCTTGGTGGCCGCCGAGTCGGTGAACACCAACGGGGCATCGTCTATGGTGGGGCTATCTGGGGCAATGTCGGCGCTCATGGCACACTCCTGTTAATACCTGAGTGAAATACTACAGCATTTTGGCCGTGGACGCCTGCTCATCCACCAGAAGCCAGTTTGAGCGCGGGTTTTTCTTCGGTCTTAGGCATGGGGCGCAGCTGGCCAGCCACCATGGCGCCCAGATGCAGTTCGATGGCGCGGTAGTACACATCGCCCTCAATTTTGGCCTTGGCCTGCAACTCAAGCATGGTGTTGGCGGTAACGGGGCCCACCACCTCACCATTGATGATCACGTGGTCGGCCGAGACTTCGCCCTCAACCCGGGCGTTATCACCCACCACCAACACGCTGGCCTTGCCCTCGTTGGCGATCACATTTCCCTTGACCTCGCCGTCCACACGCAGCCCTTCGTCAAAGTACACCGCCCCTTGAACGCGCGTGCCACTGGCCACCAAACTCTTGATTAATGGGGTTTTACCCTTGCTCATTTCCGCCCTTTACGACTCAAAAACGAAGGTCTGGGTGCCACGCAACGACTTACCCTGCCAGAGCTTCACCACCACCGACTGTACCGTAACCTGCGCGGGCACCGCGACCAAACCTTCTAATCGTACGTACTGCACCAAACTAAAGGTACGACGCTCGGCCGCGGCGGGCATGCTCCATGGCTTGCCTGCTTTTTTTCCTACCAGCACCACTTCTAACTCGCCCGACGCCGCCGACGGGTTGCGCGCGGTTTGCATCAGCAGCACCTGCCACCGCAGCTGAGCTTGCCCCAGTCGTTCAGCAAACACCGAGCGTACCTGCACCCCTGCGGTACGACCCGAGGTGGGAATCAGACGTTCAAAAAAATCCAGGTCAGCTCGTAGTCCCTGGTTTTCAGACTCCAGCCGACGAATTTGCGCCACCAACTGGTCTTGCTCGGCAGCAAATGCCACGGCTTGACTTTTGGCGGTACTGATCTCGGTTTTGGCCTGCTCCAACGCTTGCGCCTGGGTCGCCGCCAACTCGCGCAAACGGGCCGCTTCGGCCTGAAGGTTCATCTCCAAACCGGCGATTTGTTTGCCCTGTTGAAACGCCCACCACGCCATGGCGCCGGCCAAAGCCAAAACGGCAAGGGCCAAGGCCCAACGCAGCGGCCAAGCCAAAGCCGGGGCAACGTCCACACGTGGCGTGCCGATTCCCAGATGACGCTTGAGTCGTCGCCAGCGCATGGGGCAGCAGGCCGGGCCACCGGGGCGGTGGCCCATGCCCAGAACAGCTTAGCGCTTGCTGAACTGCTTACGGCGACGAGCCGAACGCAGACCAACCTTTTTGCGCTCCACCTCACGCGCGTCGCGCGTGACATAACCGGCTTGGGACAACGCAGGCTTAAGGTCAGCGTTGTAGTCGATCAGCGCGCGGGTAATACCGTGGCGCACGGCACCCGCTTGGCCCGATTCGCCCCCACCTCGCACGTTGACCTGCACATCAAATGCGTCGGCCATTTCGGTTAGCACCAGGGGTTGGCGCGCGATCATGATGGAGGTTTGGCGACCAAAAAAATCGTCAATCGACTTGCCGTTGACGGTGATTTTGCCGCTGCCTTTTTTTATCAGCACACGCGCCACGCTTGACTTGCGGCGGCCGGTGCCGTGGTTCCAATTGCCTATCATGCGATGGCTCCTTAAATGTCGAGCGCTTGGGGCAGCTGCGCAGCGTGCGGGTGCTCCGCGCCGGCATAAACCTTTAGCTTTTTGATCATGGCGTAGCCCAGCGGCCCTTTGGGCAGCATGCCTTTGACGGCTTTTTCGAGCGCCCGGCCTGGATGCTTGGCCTGCATGTCACGGAAACTGGTGCCATAAATGCCACCCGGGTACCCCGTGTGACGGTAGTAAATTTTGTCGTTGGCTTTGTTACCGGTGATACGCAGCTTATCGGCATTGACGACAACGATGTAATCTCCGGTGTCAACGTGAGGCGTGTAAATGGCCTTATGCTTGCCGCGCAAACGGCGGGCTGCTTCGCTGGCAACCCGTCCGAGCACCTTATCGGTGGCGTCAATCACAAACCACTCATGCGTCACGTCAGCGGGTTTGGCGCTAAACGTTTTCATGATGTTTCCTTGTGGTTGGCGGTTGCCTTTTGGCCTTACCCTAGGCATCCATCTGTTGTGGACCTCTGGGGCGACCTTCAACATGGGGCAATGACACGCGCGGGGGCCTTGGGCGGCAGTATGTGCCGTTTGGGCTATTCCCTAGCGCCTGATGCCATTGGCCAAGCGAACCGCCCTTGGCAACCAACGTTTGAAGGGCAGCCCGCCATTGTAACCCGGTTCTGGCACGCCACCCAAGACCGGTTACCATCTCCAGCCCATGCACAGCTACCGCCACCTTTTTCACGCGGGCAACCACGCCGATGTGCTCAAACACATGGTCTGGCTGGCGGTGCTGCGCCATGCCACCCGTAAGCCCGGCGGCTTGAGCGTGATCGACAGCCATGCGGGCGCCGCGGTATACCGGCCCAGCGCTGAGGGAGAAGCCAGCGGCGGTATTTTGCGTCTGCACAGCCAAACCGACTGGCCGCCGCTGGTTCAAGCCTACTTAGATACGGTTGCCCAGCTGGCCAAGCCTGGCAGCGGGCAGTACCCGGGCTCGCCCGCGCTGTCGCTGGCTTTGCTCAGGCCTGTGGATACGCTGCATTTGTTTGAAACCCATCCCAGCGACGGCAGCGCGCTGCAACGCTGGGCAGCAACGCAGGCCAAGCCACTGAGCCCACGGGTTTACCGCAGCAATGGCTTTGCCTCAGCGCGTAGCCTATGGCCAGCGCCGGGCAAGCGTGCGGTGGCACTGGTTGACCCCAGCTACGAGGTCAAGTCAGACTACGCAGCAACCGCGGCATGGGTGGGCGACGCGCTGCAACGCCAAGCCACCGCGGTCGCCGTGGTGTGGGTACCGCTGGTGGCACGCAACGAGGCGCATCGCTTGCCGCGTCAATTGCAGGCCCTGGCCAAACGCGCCCAGCGCCCCTGGTTGCAAGCCATGCTGCAAACCCGTGGCGGCACGGACCACGCCCCCGGCGGTGGCCTGGCTGGAAGCTGGGTGTGGGTACTCAACCCACCGCATGGGCTGGCTGGCCAATTGCGGCAGGCCTTGCCCGGCTTGCATCACGCGCTGGGTCAAGACCGCCACGCCCGCTGGGACGTGGTCACCAACTCACCACAAACCACTTAAAAATTTACCGACCAATCGGTCGGTTTTGTGTATACTCTGGTTGTGCCGATGCACTTCACAGGAGAGGAGACACGCATGTACACACAAGCCATGGATACCGCGCCCATCGAAGCGGGCCAACCCGTCACCAATGCACAAGCGCAGCAGCGCTTTGACCACGTAATTGACAGCTCGGGCTACATCGAGCCGCAAGACTGGATGCCCGAGGCCTACCGCAAAACATTGGTGCGACAAATTTCGCAGCACGCCCACTCTGAGGTGGTGGGGATGCAACCCGAGGGCAACTGGATCTCGCGCGCGCCATCGCTTAAGCGCAAGGCCATCTTGCTGGCCAAAGTGCAAGACGAAGGTGGCCATGCCCTGTACCTGTATAGCGCCGCTGAAACGCTGGGCACCACTCGCGACGACATGCTTGAGGCACTGCACACCGGTCGCGCCAAGTACAGCTCCATTTTCAACTACCCCACGCTCACATGGGCTGACGTGGGCGTGATTGGCTGGCTGGTGGACGGCGCGGCGATCATGAACCAAGTGCCGCTTTGCCGCTGCTCGTTTGGCCCGTACGCCCGGGCCATGGTTCGGGTTTGCCGCGAGGAGAGTTTTCACCAACGCCAAGGCTACGACGCGCTCATGGCCATGATGGGTGGCACCCAAGCGCAACGCGACATGGTGCAAGACGCCGTGAATCGTTGGTGGTGGCCAGTGCTCATGATGTTCGGCCCGCCCGACAGCGAAAGCCCCAACAGCGCCCAAGGTATGCGCTGGGGCATCAAACGCGTAAGCAACGATGAACTGCGCCAAAAGTTTATTGACGCCACCGTACCCCAAGCCCAGGTACTGGGCGTAACCTTGCCCGACCCCGATTTGCGCTGGAACGAAGCGCGAGGCCAGTACGACTTTGGCACCATCAACTGGGATGAGTTTTGGCAAGTCGTTGGCGGCAACGGCCCATGCAACCGCGAGCGACTGGCCACGCGCATCCTAGCCCACGACAGCGGCGCCTGGGTGCGTGAAGCGGCCACCGCTTACGCGGCCAAAGCACACACACGTCAGCAAGCCCAAGCGGCTTAAAGGGAGCACACATGAATCAACAAACATCCAGCACCACGGACACGTGGCAACTATGGGAAGTCTTTGTTCGCCCCGGCCCCGGTCTGGAACACAAACACTGCGGCAGCGTACACGCCGCCGACGCCGAGCAAGCCTTGCACATGGCGCGCGAGGTGTACACCCGGCGTCAAGAGGGCGATTCCATTTGGGTGGTACCGTCGGCGGCCATTACGGCTTCGGCGCCCGCATCCAAAGACGAACTTTTTGAACCCGCGGCCGACAAAATCTACCGCCATCCCACGTTTTACCAGTTGCCCGATGCGGTCAACCACATGTGACCCATACCATGCACACGCCACATTTCACCTACATTGCCCGCCTGGCAGACAACGCGCTGATTCACGGGCAACGGCTAAGCGAATGGTGCGGCCACGCCCCCATCTTGGAAGAAGACCTCAGCCTGGCCAACACCGCGCTGGACCACATCGGTCAAGCGCGCATGCTGTACACGCACCTGGGACAACTTGACGGCAGTGGCCGAGGCGAAGACCACTACGCCTATTGGCGTGACGCCAACGCATTTATGAACTGCGTGCTCGTGGAGTTGCCCAACACCCCACCGGCGGCGGCCACCGCCACCCAGGGTCGCGACTTTGGTCTGACCATGGTTCGGCAGTGGATGATGGGCTCACTGATGGTGCTGTGGTGGGACGCGCTGACGCGGTCTACCGACGACACCTTGGCAGCGATTGCGGCCAAATCGGTCAAAGAGGCCCGCTTTCACCGCCAGCACGCGCGCCAGTGGCTGGTGCGCTTAGGCGATGGCACGGCCACCTCACACGCCCGTGTGCAAGCGGCGGTGGATGCGCTTTGGCCCTATACCCGCGAGCTCTTTACGCCAGACGCAACAGAGCAGGCCGTGACCGACAGCGGCGTGGGCGTGGCGCCAGCCACGTTGCATGCGGCATGGCTGGCCGATGTGCAAGACGCGTTGGCGCAGGCCACGCTGCAACAGCCACCGGACTCGGCTTTTTTGAGTGACGGCAAAAACGGGCATCACTCCGAGCACCTGAGCTACCTGCTTACCGACTTGCAAAGCGTGGCCCGAGCCCACCCGGAGGGGGCATGGTAGCCCTACCAGGAGCGCCCAGTTTTGCGCAAGCCGCGACCAACGTGGGACAGCCCAGCGCCACTGGGGCTGCCTGCCCCCTGCAAGGCGAACCACGCTTGGCGTATGCGCAGCAGATACTTGATGCGGTAACCGACCCCGAAATTCCTGTGATTAACCTGCGCGATTTGGGCGTGCTGCGCGGCGTTACGCTGGACGGTGACACCCTGCACGTGACCATCACGCCCACCTACACCGGCTGCCCGGCCATGGAGCAAATGCAAACCGACATCGAGGCCGCGTTGCGCGGTGCCGGGCTTACCCCGTACCAGGTTCACACCACGCTTAGCCCGGCTTGGACCACCGATTGGATCAGCGCCAGCGGCCGCGCCAAATTACGCGCTTATGGCATTGCCCCACCGGCGGCCAGTGGCAGCCTGCCCAACCAGACCGCGGTGGTGCATTTTCAGCGAGCCGACGGCGAGCCCGCCTGCCCGCGCTGCGCCAGCCCACGCACCGAACGCATTGCCACGCATGGCTCCACGGCCTGCAAGGCGCTCTACCGCTGCCTCTCGTGCCGGGAGCCCTTTGACTATTTCAAGGCCCACTAGGGCGCCAGGGAAGTACAACGCATGACCACCACCCCCCAGTTTCACCCCCTTCGCGTGCTTGACGTGCGCCCCGTAACCACCGATGCCGTGAGCGTTGCCTTTGACGTCCCGGCTGCGCTGCGCGACGCGTACCGCTTTGTGCAGGGTCAATTTGTTACCCTGCGTGCCACCTTGCAAGGTGAGGAGGTGCGTCGCGCTTACTCCATTTGCAGCAGCGTGCCGTCGTACGAACAAGGCCAGCCTTTGCGCGTGGGCATCAAACGTGTGCCGGGTGGGCGTTTTTCCAATCACGTCAACGATCACCTGGAGCCTGGCCAAACCTTGGATGTCATGACACCCGACGGACGCTTTTACGCGCCGCTGGACGCCAGTCAACGCCGCCACTACTGGGGCATCGCTGGGGGCAGCGGCATCACCCCCATGCTCTCGCTCATTGCCACCACGCTGGCCACCGAGCCCACCAGCCACTTCACGCTGATCTACGGTAACCGTGGTGTGTCACACATCATGTTTGCCAGCGAACTTGATGATCTAAAAGACACCTATTTGCAGCGTTTTCAACTGTTGCATGTGTTGAGCGAAGAGGGCGAGGCCGACAGCCCGCTACACGGCTTGCTCAACCAAGACAAACTGCGCACCCTGCTGCGGGCGTTGCAGCCGGGCCAGTCGTCGCTGCCCGACCATGCGTTTGTGTGCGGCCCCGAGCCGATGATGGATGCCGCCGAGGCGGTGCTGCACGAGATGGGTTTGCCAGCCGCGGCAATTCACGTAGAGCGCTTTGGCAGCTTTGCGCCCAGCCAGGCCGCTGCGGCCCTGGCCGACGAGGCCGCAAGCGCCGAACTGACGGTGATTATTGACGGCAAGCATCGCCGCACGCGTGTGGGCATGCCCACCGAACAGGGCAACGACACGGTGCTAGACGCCGGCCTGCGCGCCGGCATGGTGTTGCCCTACTCGTGCAAAGCCGGTAACTGCAGCACCTGCCGGGCGCGGGTGCTTGAGGGCGAAGTGCATATGCTCAAAAACTTTGCGCTTACGCCAGACGAATGCGCCGCTGGCTTTGTGCTGACTTGCCAGTGCGTGCCAGTGAGCGACAAGGTTACCGTGAGCTTTGACGAGCGCTAAGCCGGCCTAACCCAGCCCAGGCGCTGGCCAATGGCCAGCACCGGAGCCGACTGGTTCATGGTGTAGAAATGCAGTCCGGGTACGCCCGCGGTGCACAGTTGGTCGCACAAATCGGTCACCACGTCCAAGCCAAAAGCCCGAATCGAGGCCGTGTCGTCGCCAAAGTCCAACAGGCGACGCCGTATCCAGCGCGGCACTTCAGCGCCACACGCATCAGAGAACCGTAGCAATTGACTGCTGTTGGTGATGGGCATGATGCCCGGAATCACAGGCACTTCCACGCCCAAAGCAAAGGCATCGTCAACAAATCGAAAGTACGCGTCGCTGTTAAAAAAGTACTGGGTGATGGCGCCATCGGCGCCGGCCTTGACCTTATCGACAAAGGCCTCCAAGTCGGCACGAGCGCCCGTGGCCTGAGGGTGAACCTCGGGATAGGCTGCAACCTCGACATGAAACGCCTGGCCAAACTCAGTACGCACAAACCGCACCAAGTCGGCCGCGTGTGCAAAGCGTCCCGCACTGCCGTAGCCACTGGGCAAGTCACCGCGCAGCGCCACCAAGCGGGTGATGCCGTGGTCCAGCAACTGCTGCAACTGGCCCCGCACGCTCTCGGGTGTGGCGCCAATGCATGAGAAGTGACTGGCCACCTCATGCCCGTGGGCGGCCAAGGCAGCAACGGTGCGAAACGTGCCTTCTTGGGTGGAGCCACCCGCGCCGTACGTAACCGACACGTAAGCCGGTTGCAGCACCGCAAGCTCAGCCTGCACCGCCTCGAGCTTGGCCTCTCCCTGGCTGGTTTTGGGCGGAAAAAACTCAAAACTCAGCGCCACGGGCTGCGCCTGCGCCATCAGTAGCGGTACGCTTCGGGCTTGTACGGGCCCTGCACTGAGACGCCGATGTAGGCCGCCTGCTCGCCAGTCAGCTCGGTGAGCTTGGCGCCAATTTTGCCCAGGTGCAGCCGCGCCACTTTTTCGTCAAGCTGCTTGGGCAACACGTACACCTGACCCACTTCGTAGGCGTCTGGGCGAGTAAACAATTCGATTTGCGCCATGGTTTGGTTGGCAAACGAGCTACTCATAACAAAACTGGGGTGGCCCGTGGCACAGCCCAAATTCACCAGTCGGCCTTGCGCCAACAAAATGATGCGCTTGCCATCGGGAAAGATCACGTGGTCGACTTGCGGCTTGATTTCTTCCCAACGGCAAGCGGCTTCGAGTTCGGCCACGGCGATTTCGTTATCAAAGTGGCCGATGTTGCACACGATGGCTTGGTCTTTCATGCGCGCCATGTGTTCAAACGTGATCACGTGTTTGTTGCCCGTGGCGGTCACAAAAATATCGGCCTGGTCGGCCACGTCATCCATGGTCACCACGCGAAACCCCTCCATGGCCGCTTGCAGCGCGCAAATGGGGTCCACTTCGGTTACCCACACCTGGGCCGACAACGCGCGTAGCGCCTGCGCCGAGCCTTTGCCCACATCGCCGTAGCCGCACACCACGGCCACTTTGCCGGCAATCATGACATCGGTGGCGCGCTTGATACCGTCCACCAAGCTTTCGCGGCAACCGTATAGGTTGTCAAACTTGCTCTTGGTCACGCTGTCGTTAACGTTGATGGCGCGAATCTTGAGCGTACCTTGCTGCGCCATGTCCTTGAGGCGATGCACGCCGGTGGTGGTTTCTTCCGTTACCCCCATGATGTGCGGCAGGCGGCGGCTGTACCAAGTGGGGTCTTGCGCCAGTTTGTCGCCAATGGCGGCAAACAACACACGCTCTTCTTCGCTGCCAGGGTTGGCCAACACGCTGCGGTCTTGCTCGGCCTGCGCGCCCAGGTGCATAAGCAGCGTGGCGTCGCCGCCGTCGTCCAAAATCATGTTGGGGCCCTCTTGCGGCGTACCCTTGGCGCCTTCAAACTCAAAAATGCGGTGCGTGTACGTCCAGTAGTCGGCCAGCGACTCGCCCTTGTAGGCAAACACCGGCGTGCCGCGCGCAGCCAGCGCGGCCGCAGCGTGGTCTTGCGTCGAGAAGATGTTGCAAGAGGCCCAACGTACCTCGGCCCCAAGCGCCTGCAGGGTTTCAACCAGCACCGCGGTTTGAATGGTCATGTGCAAGCTGCCGGTGATGCGCGCGCCCTTAAGTGGCTGGCTGGCAGCAAATTCATCGCGAATCGCAATCAGGCCGGGCATTTCGGTCTCGGCGATGGCGATTTCTTTGCGTCCCCAATCGGCCAATGCCATGTCGGCAACAACGTATTGGGGGGTGGTCTCAGGTTGACGTAGGGCGCTCATGCGGCTCTCCTTGATGGGGGTTAAGGTGTCTCCCACCATGGACGCGGGCTCACCACGCCGCATGGGGGGTGAGCGCCGTTACCAGTTCCGAGCCTTGCCTTGCCAGATGGCAGGGCTGCAGCGCTCCTCGGATAGACTGCGATTTTATCGTATTGGTTGGGTCTCCCCATGACGACAAGGGTCAACGCCAGCCGGCGTGGCTTGGCGGTGATTTTTTTGTCCAGCTTTTTGGCCCTAAGCGGGGCCTTTATGCTGCTGCCGCTCAATATTTTGCGCCTAACGCAGTCACCCGACGCGCCGTTACTCGCCGGCTTGTTCGGCGCCACGTCGTGGCTGGGTATTTTTGCCCTTACGCCATGGGCGTCGTGGCTGACGCATCGCTGGGGCCGCCGGGCCTCGTTGCTGGTGGCCGGTTGGGTGCCGGTTGGCTCGGTGCTGACCTTTGTGTTTGCCGACACGGTGGCGTGGTGGTTTGTGGCGCAACTGGCCGCGGGCATGGCCGTGGGCATGCGTTGGGTGCTTAGCGAGGCCTTGGTGGCCGAGTTGGCCGGCCCGGCCAGCCGTGGCCGCATGGTGGGCTTGTTTGAAACCGTGATTGGCCTGACCTTTTTTTTGGGGCCGTGGTTGGTGGCGCAACTGGGCGCGGACGCGCAGCCCACGTGGTACGTGGCGCTGGCGCTGGTGATGCTGGGCGCCCTCGCCAACCAGTGGCTGCCCGCGCTACCCTGGCCACAAGCCATGCAGCCGGTGGCCACGGGCCTCAAGGGGGTGTGGCAGGCGCTGACCGCGCACCCGATTGTGATGCTGGTGGGTTTGATGGCGGGGTTTTTTGAGGTGGGACTCAGCGCCTTGCTACCGGTGCTGGGGTTGGCGTTGGGCTTTGACAAAGCCCAAGCCGCGCTGTTAATTGCCGCCAGCGGCTTGGGCAGTGCCTTACTGATGTGGCCCACGGGCTGGCTGGCCGACCGTTTGGGGCGACATCACCCCCAACCGCACCAGGTGCGTTGGGCCTTGATGCGGGGCTGCGCCACGCTGGTGCTGTTGTCCGCCCTGGTCATGCCTTGGTTAGGCACACAGGTCTGGCTGGCTTGGCCGCTGGCGCTGATTTGGGGCGGTGCCGGCGGCGTGTTGTACACCGTTGTGATGATTGAAATCGGTTTTCGTCACCAAGGCGTGGCATTGGTCAACAACACGGTGGTGTTGGTCATGGCGTATACCTTGGGCGGGATGCTGGCGCCTTCGCTGGGGGCTGCCGCCATGCAGTGGGTCGCGCCGTGGGGCCTAACGGCGTTGCTGGTGCTGGTGGCGGCGCTGGGCTGCGCGGCACTGTACAGCCGCCCTGCGCCGCCTTAAGCCTGGTTACGCCCGGCTAAGCACGGGCTGCAGCGCCAACCCGGTGGCGCCAGCGGCCTTGGCGATGGCCTCAGGTGTGCCTTGGCCCACCAAGCGGCCACCTTGGTCACCGCCCTCGGGGCCCAAGTCAAGCACCCAGTCGGCCTCGGCGATCACGTCCAAGTCGTGTTCAATCACCACCACGCTGTGGCCAGCGTCCACGAGGCGGTGCAGCACCCGCACGAGTTTTTCCACATCGGCCATGTGCAGGCCAACCGTAGGCTCATCGAGCACGTAAAGCGTATGCGGCGCCCTTTGTCCGCGCCGGGTTACGTCATCGCGCACCTTGGAGAGTTCGGTAACGAGCTTGATGCGCTGCGCCTCACCCCCCGATAAGGTGGGCGAGGGCTGCCCCAGCGTCAGGTAACCCAGGCCCACGTCTTGCAACAACTGCAAAGGGTGGGCAATGGCGGGCACACTGGCAAAAAACTCCACCGCTTGGTCAACCTCCATGCGCAGGACGTCGCCAATGGACTGGCCACGCCAGCGCACCGCCAGCGTCTCAGCGTTAAATCGCGCGCCTTGGCAACTCTCGCACGGCACCTTCACGTCAGGCAAAAAGCTCATCTCCACCGTGCGCATGCCTTGGCCTTCGCAGACCGGGCAACGTCCAGCACCGGTGTTAAACGAAAACCGTGCGGCCTGGTAGCCCCGTGCTCTGGCCTCTAGTGTGTTGGCAAACTGCTTGCGTATGGTGTCCCAAAACCCAACGTAAGTAGCGGGACAAGAACGAGGGGTTTTGCCAATGGGCGTTTGGTCCACTTCGAGCACGCGGTCAATGGCGTCGCTGCCGTCCAGCGCCACGCAGCCCACCGGGGTCCACGCCGCTTGGCCGCGGCGTCCCCGCGCCTTAACGGCGGCCTCGGCGTTGGCCAGCAGCACGTCGCGCGCCAGCGTGGATTTGCCGCTGCCCGAGACGCCGGTGATGGCCACCAAGCGCTGCAAGGGCACGCGCGCACGAATGCGCTGCAAGTTGTGCAGATGCGCCCCGGTTACCACCACAGCGGGGCTGCTTAGCGACACAGGGCGCCGGGCGCGGCTGGGGTGCGCCATGGCGTAGCGCAGGTAGCGGCCGGTGAGCGAGTTGGCGTGTTGCTCGATGTCGGCCACGCTGCCTTGCGCAATCAATTCACCGCCGCGCGAGCCCGCACCGGGCCCAATCTCAATCACATGGTCGGCTTGGCGAATGGTGTCTTGGTCGTGCTCAACCACCACCAGCGTGTTGCCGCGCTGGCCCAGTTGGCGTAACGCGCCCAGCAGCAATTGGTTGTCGCGCGGGTGTAGCCCAATGGTGGGTTCATCCAGCACGTAGCACACACCTTGCAGGTTGCTACCCAACTGCGCGGCAAGTCGTATGCGCTGCGCCTCACCGCCTGATAGGGTGGGCGCGCCACGCTCCAATGTAAGGTAGCCCAAGCCCACGTCTTGCAAAAATTGAAGCCGCGAGGCAATTTCGGGCAATAAGTCTCGCGCAATGTCAGCAGCGCGCCCTTCCAGGGCCAAGTGCTGCACCCAGTGCGCCACGTCACGCACCGACATGCGCGCCACCGCGTCAATGCCCACGCCAGCAAAACGCACCGCGCGCGCCTGGGGGTTGAGCCGTGCGCCTTGACAGGTTGGACACAGAGTGTCTTCCAAGTCCACGTCATCGGCGGCGTGAAAGCTTTGGCTGCGACCGCGTGGGCCGTCTTCTTGCACCGTGTCGTCCATGGCATGGCGTTGCCCTGCACTGAGCACCCGCCCCGTGCCCACGCACTGGGGGCACCAGCCATGCTTGCTGTTGTACGAAAACAAGCGCGGGTCGAGCTCGGGGTAGCTGGTGGCGCAGACCGCACAGGCGCGTTGGCTCGAGAGCACGTGCACCTGGCCAATGCCCATGCCTCCTTGCGCATCGGCGAGGGACTCGGCCAGCCCATCGAGTGGCGCCAGCAGGTGCACCACGCCTTTGCCGTGCTGCAGCGCCAATTGCAATTGCGCGCGCAGGGCATCCTCCAGGCCAGGTTGGGGCACCACATCGGCAATGGGCAATTCAATGGTGTGTTCGCGAAACCGGTCCAAGCGCGCAAACCCCCGGGTGGGCACAAACACGCCGTCCACGCGCAGCATGGGGTAGCCACGGGTACGTGCCCATTCGGCCCATTCGGTGTACACGCCTTTGCGGTTGACCACCAGCGGGGCCAACAACCCCACGCGCTGGCCGCGCCAGCGCTTGAGCAACTGCGCGACCATTTGATCCAAGGTCTGGGGCTGTACCGGACTGTCGTCATGTACGCAGTGCTGCACGCCGAGCTTTACGAATAACAACCGCAGGTGGTGCCACACTTCGGTGGCGGTACCCACGGTGCTCTTGTGTCCGCCGCGCGAGAGTCGCTGCTCAATGGCCACGGTGGGAGCAATGCCCAACACAGCGTCCACCTCGGGACGCCCTGCTGGCTGAACAATCGAGCGAGCGTACGCGTTGAGCGACTCAAGGTAACGCCGTTGCCCTTCGTTAAACAAAATATCAAACGCCAGGGTGGATTTGCCACTGCCCGAGACTCCAGCAATCACGTTGAACTTGCCACGGGGAATCCGCACCGACAAGCCCTTGAGGTTGTGCTCGTTGGCGTTGACCACATGCACGTCCGGTTGGGCCACGGCCGGCATCAATGCCGGCGCGGGCTCGGCCAACGTGGCTGCAGCGTCGTCGCGTAAGGCGCGCCCGGTGTGCGAGGTGGGATGTTGTTGCACCTGCTCGGGGGTACCACAAACCACCAACTCACCGCCGTCGTCGCCGCCCTCGGGGCCCAAGTCAATCACCCAATCGGCCGCGCGTATCACGTCCAGGTTGTGCTCGATGATGAGCAATGAATGCCCGGCGTCTTGCAATTGACGCAACGCCCGAAGCAGCTTAGCGATGTCGTCAAAGTGCAAGCCGGTGGTCGGCTCGTCAAATACAAACAACGCGCCTTTGCGAGCGATGGGCAGACGACTGGCTTGGGCCAAATGGCCCGCCAATTTAAGCCGTTGCGCTTCACCACCGGACAGCGTGGGCACCGGTTGACCCAACCGCACGTAGTCCAAGCCCACGTCTACCATGGGCCGCAGCAACCTTACCACCTCAGCGTGGCTGGCAAAGGCCTGCACCGCTTGCGCCACGGTCATGGCCAGCACGTCGGCCACGTTGACGCCCACACCTGGCTTGCCGGTTTGCAAGCTGTCAAGCCGAACTTCCAAAACTTCGGGGCGGTAGCGCTGGCCGTCGCAGTCGGGGCAACGCAAATACACGTCAGACAAAAACTGCATTTCGACGTGCTCAAAGCCACTGCCACCGCACAAGGCACAGCGCCCGTCGCCCGTGTTGAAGCTGAATTTGGCACCGCTGTAGCCGCGCTCGCGTGCCAAAGCGGTTTGTGCAAACAGGGTTCGAATTGGGTCCCACGCCCCCACGTAACTCACGGGGTTGGAGCGTGCGGTGCGACCGATGGGGGACTGGTCCACCGCCACCACGTCCACCAACTGCTCGGCGCCGAGCAAGCGCGCAAACGCACCGGGGTTTTCGGTGGCCTTGCCATGCGCACGGCGCAGGGCCGGCACCAATACGTCTTGCACCAAGGTGGACTTGCCACTGCCCGAGACCCCGGTGATACACACCAGGCGCTGCAGCGGTAACTCCAAGTCTATGCCCTTTAAGTTGTTGGCCGTGGCGCCTTCGAGTACCAAGCGTGGGGTGTGCCGCTCAACGGGCCGCTTGAGACCCAAGCCCACGTACTTGCGTTGCCCGAGGTAGGCACCGGTGAGGGTGTCGGCCTGCGCCAAGGCGTGCGGGCTGCCATCAAACACCACCTGCCCGCCACGCTCGCCGGGGCCGGGGCCCATGTCCAGCACGCGGTCAGCGGCACGAATCACCTCCGGGTCGTGCTCCACCACCACCAAGGTATTGCCCGCGTCACGCAAGCGGCGCATGGCCTGGGTAATACGCCCCATATCGCGCGGGTGCAGGCCAATGCTTGGCTCGTCCAGCACAAATAAGGTGTTAACCAACGACGTACCCAGCGCGGTGGTGAGGTTGATACGCTGCACTTCGCCGCCCGATAAGGTGCGGCTTTGGCGGTCTAGGGTGAGGTAGCCTAGGCCCACTTGTTGCAGGTAACGCAGCCGGGTGACGATTTCCTCAAACAACATGTCCTCGGCTCGCGATAGGGCGTCGTCGTGGCCGCGTACGTCGTGGTGCAGCGATTCGAAAAACGGTAGCAGCCGGGCGATCGGCAGTTGCATCAAGTCGTGCAGCGACAACCCGGGCAAGGCCTGCAGCATCTCGGGGCTCCACTGCACGCCCTGCGGCATGAAGCGCTGGGCCGGCGGGCAGACCGCGTTGGCCTGCGCTAGGGTGCCCACGCGCCACAACAGGCTGTCGGGCTTGAGCCGCGCCCCGGCGCACGTTGGGCACGTGGTGTAGCTGCGATACTTGGACAGCAGCACACGGATGTGCATTTTGTAAGCCTTGCTCTCAAGGTAAGCAAAAAAGCGCCGTATGCCGTACCACTGTTGGCTGCGCTTGCCGCTCCAATGCGGTGAGCCCTCAATGACCCAATCGCGTTGCGCCTGCGACAGCCGAGACCACGGCGTGTCGCGCGGAATACCGGCCTTCTCGGCGTAGCGCATCATGTCGTCTTGGCAGCTGGCCCAGGCCGGTGTCTGAATGGGACGAACCGCCCCGGCGCGCAGGGTGAGGCGTGCATCGGGAACCACCAAGCCCCAGTCCACCCCAATCACACGGCCAAAGCCGCGGCAGGCCTCACACGCGCCTAAGGGCGAGTTAAACGAGAACTGGCTTGGGGTGGGCGCGCCATAGGTGTGCCCACTGCCCGGGCAGTGCAAGCCCGCAGAAAAGGCCAAACGTTGCGCGGGCGTGTTGTCGTCACCGTCCACGTGCACCACCACATGCCCCTGGCCGTGGCGCAGCGCCACTTCAATCGCCTCCATGGCGCGGGCGGGCGCCTCGGGCTGCCACCGCAGCCGGTCAGCCACCACCTCAAGCTCGGTGTACGCCGCTTCTGCCTTGGGCGCTATTTCGTGCTGCGCATGAATGCGCACAAAGCCGCTGGCAGATAACCACCGCTGCACCTCGTCGGCGCTGGTGCGCGGCGGCAAGCGCACGGCAAAGGTTACCACCACCCGCTGGCCCGGGCTGATTTGGCCCAGCAGGGTTTGCCAAATGCTCTCGGCGGTGTCCTGCTGCACGGCCTGCCCAGTTTGGCGATCGTACAAATGGCCGGCGCGGGCAAACAGCAGCTTGAGGTGATCGTTGAGCTCGGTCATGGTACCCACGGTGCTGCGTGAGCTACGTACCGGGTTGGTTTGGTCAATGGCAATGGCCGGGGGTACGCCATCGATGCGGTCCACCGCCGGCTTATCCATGCGGTCCAAGAACTGTCGGGCGTAGGCCGAGAAGGTCTCAACGTAGCGCCGCTGCCCCTCGGCAAACAAGGTATCGAACACCAGGCTGGACTTGCCACAGCCACTGGGTCCGGTAACCACCGTCATCTCACCGGTGCGCAGCGTGACATCAACGTTTTTTAAATTGTGCTGGCGGGCACCAACAATCCGTATGGCACCGTGCGCTGGGTCAGGTGCGGTTAAAGAAGATGTCATGCCACCAACCGTGTCAGGGAACAAGGGCCAACATTGTATGCAGCCGATAAAGGCCCGCGCCCCGCGCAGGCCTTGCGCGGGCGGCGCGCGAGACGACGCCGTGCGCGCTAGGCCTGAAGGTACTCGCTGAGCATAGGCAGCGCATCCACGCCCCAAAACACCTGGCCGTCCACGCGCACCGTGGGCACGCCAAACACCCCCTCGCGCAGCGCGCGGTCGGTGTTGGCGCGCAATTGCGTTTTCACCGCTTCGCTGCCTGGGTCGCGCCAGGTGTCGCCGCGCTCACTCACGTGCTGCGCCAACCTGGCCTGCAGCGTGCCCATGTGTTGCGGGTCGTTAACGTCTTTGCCCTGGCTTTGCCACACGTGGGCAAACAGCTGCTCAGTCACCCAACGGTTGGTGTGGGCCGGGGCGTCGGCGTCGGCTGCGGCTAGGGCCAAGCGCAACAGCGCCACCGGAGCGAAAGGGTGCTGCGCAGGGTCAACCAAGGTGATACCGGCGCGCTCGGCCAGCCAGTGCACGTGGCGAAAGGTCCAGTCGCGCTTGGTGGCAATTTCTGCTGGCCCCTTGGTTTCGTTGGCACGCAACATGGCGCCAAACAACACCGGGGTGTAGCGCACCTGCGCCGAGACTCCCGCCAACGCCTGCGGTAAGGCATGAAAGCCCAGCATGGCGTAGGGTGAAATGGGGTCGTAAAAAAACTCCAGCGTTTTCATAAGGTGTCTCCTTTGGGTACAGGTGCCAGCCGCAGCCACACCTGCAGGCGTTGCTCATCGTCCATCGCCGACCAGTTGGCGATTTCGCCCAACGTCCGACCACAGCCCCGGCAGCTGTCGCGCTCGGGCTCCATCACACACACGCTTACACAGGGTGAAGGCACCGGCGCCGGTGGCCCGCCCCACATGCGACGCAGACGTGCTGGCCATGGTGCGCTTAGCATGCGGCCTGCGCCTTGGCCAGTAGCGCACGCGCCACCGCGCTTTGTGGCGCTCGGCCCAGGTGCGCGCTAATGGTTTGCGCCGCAGCCACCAGCGCGGTCAAATCAATGCCGGTCTCGATGCCCATGCCGTGCAACATGTACACCACGTCTTCGGTGGCCACATTGCCCGTGGCCCCAGGCGAATAGGGGCAGCCGCCCAGGCCCGCCACCGAGGTCTCAAACGTGCTGATTCCCATTTGTAGCGCCACCAGTGTGTTGGCCAGGGCTTGGCCGTAGGTGTTATGAAAGTGCCCTGTGATGCACGCCACTGGGTACACCGCCAGTGCGGCTTGCATGGCCTCGTGGGTGTGGCGTGGGGTGCCGCGACCCACGGTATCGGCCACGGCCACACGCTGTACGCCAATGTCGTGCATGCGCTGTGCCACGTCGCGCACCGCCGTGGGCGCTACCTCGCCTTCGTAAGGGCAGCCCATGGCCACTGAGACCGCACCGCGCGTGGCCACACCGGCCTCGTGCGCGGCGCGCACCACCGGCGCAAACCGCTCCATGCTTTGCGCAATCGAGCAGTTGATGTTTTTTTGGCTAAAGGTCTCGCTGGCTGCACCAAACACCACCACCTCGTCTACGCCCGATTGCAACGCCGCCTCTAGGCCTTTCATGTTGGGGGTAAGCACCGACAAGCACACCCCCGGCTCACGCTTGACCTGCGTCAGGACCTGCGCTGCATCAGCCATTTGCGGCACCCAACGCGGACTGACAAAACTGGTGGCCTCAAGATGTTTGACCCCGGCGGCCTGCAAGGCGTGAATCAAGGCCACTTTCTGCGTCACGGGCACGAGCGCTTTTTCGTTTTGCAGGCCGTCACGCGGCCCCACGTCAATCAGCGAAACCCGGGTGGGAAGCGTCATGTTGGCTCCTGAAGTAGCGGCTGCAGCTTGAGTACGGCCTGCCCTTGGGCAATCTGGCTACCCTGAGGTGCCAGCACGTCGGTGACCACACCGTCGTGCGGTGCGGTGAGGTTGTGCTCCATTTTCATGGCCTCCAGTATCGCTAGGGTGTCGCCGGCTTGCACCGTGTCACCCACTTGAACGCGCAGCGCGAGCACTTTGCCGGGCATGGGCGCTTGCAACCCGCCAGCAGCCGGCCCACCTTGCTCGCTGTACGGGTGCGCCACCCACGTGGCCTGTCCGCAAGGCGTTGACAAGTGCACGCGGTCGTGACGCTGCCATACCTGCAGCAGCGCGCGCCGTCCCCCCAGCATGACGTCAAACTGCCCCTGACACCCTTCTGGTGCCAACTGCATCTGCAACACCTGCAGCGGCACCTCGCTGGCCACCAGCTCATCGTTGCGGTGCACCGTGAGCGTGGTGCCATGGGGCGAGTCGCTGGCCCATAACCACCAGTCGCTTTGCCCGTCGTCCCAACGGTGCGCCAAGCGCCTGGAGCCGCCCATTTGCCACGCATCGCGCCGCTGCCATGGGCTGGCGGCTTGCCCATCGTGGCGGCTTGCCCACTGGCGCCACACATGG
This sequence comes from Burkholderiaceae bacterium, assembly GCA_038125525.1. Lineage (GTDB taxonomy): Bacteria > Pseudomonadota > Gammaproteobacteria > Burkholderiales > Burkholderiaceae_C > RS62. The sequence goes on from JAYPEA010000002.1 coordinate 48,692, forward strand.
ACGGCCGCAGCCGCCCACGGTAAGTCCTGCGGCGGCGTGGCCTGCAAAAAGGCGGCTTCACGCGTGAGCAAATCGGTGCTTAGCGTCGCGTGCACCACACCCGGCGCATCGGCCAAACGACGCAAAAACGCCAGGTTGGTGGGCAAACCATGCAACTGCGTTTGCTGCAGCGCCACGCGTAACCGCTGCAGGGCTTGCTCGCGGTCCTCGCCGTGCACGATCAACTTGGCCACCATCGAGTCGTAGTAAGGGCTCACCACATCACCCTCGCCAATGCCGCCGTCCCAGCGCACCAGGGCGGGCACAAAAGCACGCGCCTGCGCCGGCTGGCGCAGCACCTCAACCACTCCGGTGGCGGGCAAAAAGTCTTGCGCCGGATTTTCTGCGCACAGGCGCACCTCGATGGCGTGCCCTTGCGGTGCTGGTATCTGTGATTGATTGAGCGGCAACGGCTCACCCGCGGCCACGCGCAGCTGCCAGGCCACCAAGTCCAGCCCGGTGATGGCCTCCGTGATCGGATGCTCGACCTGCAAACGGGTGTTCATTTCCATGAAATAGGGCCGCAGGCTGCCGTCCTCAAGCGTGTGAACAATAAACTCCACCGTTCCCGCGCCCACGTACTGAACCGCCTGCGCGGCCGCCACGGCAATCTCACCCAACTGGGCCCGCAGCGCCGCGTCCAAACCGGGCGCGGGCGCTTCTTCCCAAATTTTTTGATGGCGTCGCTGCACCGAACAATCGCGCTCGTGCAGGTGCACCATGTGGCCTTGGGTGTCGCCAAACACCTGCACCTCAATATGGCGCGGGCGCTCGATCATTTTTTCAAGTAGCACCCGCGCATCGCCAAAACTTTGCTGCGCCTCGCGCTGGCAACTGGCCAGCGCAGCGGCCAAGTCTTCGGGCGCACGCACCACACGTATGCCTTTGCCGCCACCGCCGGCACTGGCTTTGAGCATCACCGGATAGCCGACGCGTTGCGCCTGCTCCAACCAAACCGCCAAGTCGTCGCTGGCGCCGTCGTAACCCGGTATCACTGGCACGCCGGCTTGGGCCATAAGCGCCTTGGCTTGGGCTTTGAGCCCCATGGCCTCAATCGCCTCGGGTGATGGTCCAACAAACACCACCCCCTGCGCACGACAGGCACGGGCCAACGCAGCGTTTTCGCTTAAAAAGCCATAGCCGGGGTGCAGCATGGTGGCGCCGCTGGCGCGGGCCACGGCCATGATTTGCTCAAGGTCGAGGTAGCTGGCTGCCGCTTGGCTAGGCCCAATCGGCCAGGCCTCGTCGCACGCGGTCACGTGTGCGGCGTTAACGTCGGCTGCGCTGTACACCGCCACCGTGCGCCATCCCATGCGCCGCGCCGTACTGGCAATGCGGCAGGCAATCTCGCCGCGGTTGGCAATCAACAGCGTGTGGCTCATGCCGCGTCACCCGGTAACAGCCAGTTCGGTCTGCGCTTTTGTAAAAAGGCCTGCACCCCTTCTTGCCCTTCATCGCTGGCACGTATTTCGGCGATGCGTCGCACCGTATCGGCACGCAACCCTTCGCCGATGGGTTGTCCAGCCACCGCGCGCACCAAGTCTTTGCATTGACGCATGGCCTGCGGGCCATTGGCAAGCAAGGTACGCACCAGCGAATCCACAGCCTCGTCAAGCTGTGGCGCTTGACACAACTCGTGCACCAAGCCCATGGCATGTGCCTGCTGCGCACCAAAGCGCTCGGCACTGACCATATAGCGCCGCGCCGCCGACACCCCCATGGCCCGAATCACGTAGGGGCTAATGGTCGCTGGGCACAGCCCAAGCTTGGCCTCGGACAAACAAAACTGCACCGATTGCGCCGCTACCACCATGTCGCATACCGCCACCAGGCCCATGCCGCCGGCGTACACGTCGCCGTGCACTCGCGCCACCATGGGCACGGGCAGCGTGTCCATCACCTGCAACATGTGCGCCAACGCCGTGGCATCGGTCAGGTTGTCTTGGTACGAATACTGCGCCATGCGGCGCATCCAGTTTAGGTCTGCCCCGGCGCAAAAGGCGGCACCATGCCCAGCTAAAACCACCACGCGCAGCGCCGACTCTTGGGCCAGCGCGCCAAACACGTGGGTGAGCTCGGCAATCATGTCGTCGTTAAAGGCGTTGCGCACCTCGGGCCGATTCAGCCACACCTGCGCCACCTCAGGGCGGGGCCGATGCAGCTGCAAATGTTTCAGGGGTTGGGTCATGGGCGTTACATCCGAAAAACACCAAAGCGTGTCTCAGGCACGGGCTGCTGCAGCGACATCGCCAAGGCCAAAGCCAACACCCGGCGCGTATCGGCCGGGTCAATCACGCCATCATCCCACAGCCGCGCACTGGCAAAGTACGGGTGCGACTGATGCGCAAACTGCTCAAGAATCGGCTGCTTAATCGCCGCCTCATCGTCGGCGCTGAGCGCCTGCCCTTTGGCGGCCAGCGCGTCGCGGCGCACGGTAGCCAACACCGAGGCGGCTTGCTCGCCACCCATCACGCCAATACGGGCATTGGGCCACATCCACATCATGCGCGGCGCATAGGCCCGACCGCACATACCGTAATTACCCGCGCCGTAACTGCCGCCAATGATGACCGTAAATTTGGGCACCTGCGCGGTGGCCACCGCAGTCACCATCTTGGCGCCGTGGCGGGCAATGCCTTCGTTTTCCACTTTTTGCCCCACCATAAAGCCTGTGATATTTTGCAAAAACACCAACGGGATACGCCGCTGACAGCAAAGCTCAATGAAGTGCGCACCCTTTTGCGCGCTCTCAGAAAACAAAATACCGTTGTTGGCCACCACCCCCACCGGCATGCCCTCAATGTGAGCGAAAGCGCACACCAGCGTGCTGCCAAAACGCGGTTTGAATTCGTGCCACTCGCTGTCGTCGAGCACCCGCGCCATGACTTCTCGCACGTCATAGCTTTTGCGCGGGTCGGTGGGAATCACGCCGTATAACTCCTTGGGGTCGTACCTAGGCGGCCTTGCTGGGGTAGCCGCGCCTTGGACGTGTGCCGCTGGCGGGGGCAGCGTGTCCACGATGCGGCGCGCCAGTTGCAGGGCATGGTGATCGTCTTGTGCCAAATGATCAGCCACCCCCGACAGGCGGGTGTGCACATCGCCGCCGCCCAAATCTTCGGCGCTCACCTCTTCGCCTGTGGCGGCCTTGACCAAGGGCGGGCCACCCAAAAAGATGGTGCCTTGGTTTTTCACAATGATGGTCTCATCACTCATGGCCGGCATGTACGCCCCGCCTGCCGTGCAACTGCCCATGACAACAGCGATTTGCGCCACGCCTTGCGCGCTCATGTTGGCTTGGTTAAAAAATATCCGCCCAAAGTGCTCGCGATCGGGAAACACATCGTCTTGATTGGGCAAATTGGCTCCGCCTGAGTCAACCAAGTAAATACAGGGCAAGCGGTTTTGCTGGGCAATTTCCTGCGCGCGCAAATGCTTCTTCACCGTCATCGGATAGTAGGTGCCACCTTTGACCGTCGCGTCGTTGCACACCACCACGCAGGTGCGTCCGGCCACTTGCCCAATGCCGGCAATCAAGCCCGCGCAGGGCACCTCGTCTTGATACATCCCCCACGCCGCCAATGGGGCAATTTCCAAAAATGGCGTGCCCGGGTCGAGCAGCTGCATCACGCGCTGGCGTGGCAGCAACTTGCCACGCGCCTCGTGCCGCGCACGCGAGGCCTCGTTTCCGCCTTGTTGCACGCGCTGCAGCACCTGGTGCAAATCATCCACCAGCGCTTGCATGGCGCGCGCATGGGCGGCAAAGTCTTCGCTATGCACCGCCAATTCAGAGTTCCACACCGCCACCGTTGCCACCCCTTATGGTTGGGTTCAATCAAACGTCTGGGCTGCCGCTACTTGCGCCAAAACGCGCGCGTGAGCAACACCCAAACCGAGAGCAATTCCAAACGCCCCAGCATCATGGCAAAACTGCCTAACCACGTCTGCGCGTCTGTGAGCACGCCGTAGTGGTTCACCGGACCCACTTGACCCAAACCCGGGCCAATGTTGTTAAGCAGCGCGACCACGGCCGAGAAAGCCGTGACCATGTCCAGGCCCGACCAAAGCATCAGCAGCGACAAACCCAGCATGCTCGCGCCATAAATCAGCATAAAGGCCAGCACCGCCACCAACACACCATTGGCAATTGGCGTTTGGCCCAGCTTGACTGGATTGATGACCCGAGGGTGTACCGTGCGCACCAACTCGCGCCCAGCCTGTTTGGCCAGCAAAATCATGCGCACCATCTTGACACCACCCCCGGTGGATCCGGCGCACGAGACAAAGCACCCCAGCATAATCAACAACACCGGCGCAAACGCCGGCCAAGCCGCGTAGTTGACCGAAGCGTATCCCGTGGTGGTGGCCAGCGAAACCACCTGAAACATCACGTGCCGTAACGCCTCCAGCCCGTCGGTTTCGACTCGGTCCAGTAATAGCAGCAAGGTCAGCAACGCCACGCTGCCCAGCAACACCAGCACATACCAGCGTACCTCCACATCCGCAGCCAAGCTGCGAAGCGAACGCGTGCGCCACATCACAAAGTAGCGTGCAAAGCTCACCCCAGCCAGCAGCATAAACGTCACCGCCACCGCCTCCACGCGCCACGAATCCCAATAGGCAAAGCTTGCGTCGTGCGAGGAAAAGCCACCCAGACTCACGGTGGTACTCATGTGCATGAAAGCATCGGCCCAACTCATTCCCGCCCAGCGATACGCCAACAGGCATGCCACCGACAACAGCACGTAAACCCCCCACAAGCCGCGTGCCGTCTCGGCAATACGCGGCGTGAGTTTGGCGTCTTTCATGGGGCCGGGCGTCTCGGCGCGGTACAACTGCACCCCACCCAAGCCAAGCAGCGGCAAAATGGCCACCACCAGCAGCATGATGCCAAGCCCGCCAAACAGCTGCAAAAAGCAGCGCCAAATATTCACCGATAACGGCAAATCATCGAGCCCGGTAAGCACCGTGGCGCCCGTGGCGGTCAAGCCACTCATGGCCTCAAAGTAGGCGTCCGTGTAGCTGATGCTGGGTACGCCCCACCACAGCGGCAACGCGGCAAAGGCCGGCAGCACCGCCCACACGAGGTTAACCAACAAAAACCCGTCGCGCGGCAACAACTCGCGTTTGCTGCGACGCGTCATGGCCCACAACACAAGAGCGACCGCGGCGGTGAGCAACGCGCCACCTGACCAGGCCACCTCTAAGCGATGCGCATCGGCCAACCAAGCCCAGGCAAACGGCACCCAAAAGGTAAACGAAAACACCAGCAGCACCCGAGCCAGGGCACCAAGAACTGGAGCAAAAGCATGGAGCATGGCTTGGCCTAAAAGAAAAATGCGCTCACTTGAAAGAACTTTTCCACTTCGCGCACCAGTCGCTTGCTTGGCACAAACATCACCACGTGATCATCGGTTTGAACCAGCACGTCGTGATGCGGCATCAGCACCTGCGCCTCGCGCCCCTGACCGCGAATCACCGCACCCACCCGTACGCCACGCGGCAGCTTCAACTCGGCGATGCGGCGGCCCACCAGGCGCGAGGTTTTGGCGTCCCCGCGCGCCACCCCCTCAATCACCTCCGCGGCACCGCGGCGCAAGCTGTGCACCGCCACCACGTCACCGCGCCGCACGTGGGTGAGCAACTCGCCAATCACGGTTTGCGAGGGCGACAATGCAATGTCAATCGTGCTGCCCTCCATCATTTCAGCGTAGGCTTGGCGATTGATTAACGCCATGACCCGCTGCGCCCCCATGCGCTTGGCTAACATGGCCGCCATGATGTTGTCCTCATCGTCGTTGGTCAACGCCAAAAACAGGTCCATCTCGCCAACGTTCTCGTCACCCAGCAAGTCTTCGTCGGCGGCGTCACCGGCCAGCACCAGCACGTTATCGGGCAGCTGCGAGGCCAGGTACTCGCAGCGCTTTTTGTCTTGTTCGAGTATCTTGACCTCAAAGCCATCGGCCAAACTACGCGCCAAACGCAGCCCCACGCGGCCACCGCCGGCAATCATCACGCGCTGCACCACGCGGTCTCGCTTGTGCAGCGCCACCAGCACCTGGCGTATCTTTTCGTGTTCAGCCAGTACAAACACCTCATCGCCTTGCAATATCCGTGTATCGGCCCGGCCTTCAATCTCCACGCCCTGGCGATAAATGCCCACCACCCGCATGTCCACGTTGGGCATGCGCTCACGAAACTCTTTTAATGTGCACCCCGCCAGCGCGCTGCCACTCATGACCCGCACCGCCACCAAATTGGCCCGGCCCTGCGAAAAACTCAGCACCTGCAACGCCTCGGGGTAGTGAATCAACTCCTGAATGTGGCGCATCACCGATTCTTCAGGGCAAATCACATGGTCCACCGCAAAACCCTCGCGGTCATGGACACGCGGGTCTTGCAAAAAGTCTGGCGAACGCAACCGCGCAATGGCCGTAGGAATATTAAAGAACTGATGCGCCAACTTGCACGCCACCAAGTTGGTTTCATCCAGCGCCGCGCAGGCAATCAGCATGTCGGCGTCGCTGGCACCGGCTTGCTCCAATACCGAAGGCTGTACGCCATTGCCAGTCACGCCGCGCAAGTCCAGCTTATCTTGCAACACCGCCAGGCGCCCGGGGTCGGTGTCAATCACGGTGATGTCGTTTTGCTCCGAGACCAAACTCTCGGCTACGCTTTCGCCCACCCGGCCTGCGCCAAGGATCAAAATTTTCATCGCCGTCCTTTACGCGCTGCTGTGCGCACGTGCCGCGTCACACCCGCTCCAGGGCCATGGCTGTGGCCTCGCCGCCGCCGATGCACAGCGTGGCCACACCCCGCTTGAGCCCGTGGCGGCGCAGCGCGTACAGCAGCGTCACCATGATGCGTGCCCCGCTGGCGCCAATTGGGTGGCCCAGCGCACACGCGCCCCCGTGTACATTCACGCGGTCGTGCGGCAAGCCCAGCTCGTGCATGGCGGCCATGGGCACCACGGCAAAGGCCTCGTTGATTTCGTACAAATCCACTGCCGGGGCCTGCCAGCCGGTGGCGGCAAACAACTTACGCAACGCGTCCACCGGCGCGGTGGTAAACCAGTTGGGGGCTTGCGCATGGGTGCTGTGCCCCACCACACGCGCCAGCGGCTCACAGCCATGCTGCTTGAGCGCACGCTCGGTCATGAGCACCAAAGCCGCTGCGCCGTCATTAATTGATGAGCTGCTGGCCGCCGTGATGGTGCCACCATCGGGTTTAAACGCCGGACGCAGCTGAGGAATCTTATCGAGCTTAATTTTGCCCGGGCCCTCATCGGTATCCACGGTGCGCGTTTGGCCTTTGATGGTGACATCAACCGGCGCGATCTCATCGGCAAAAGCCCCTTGCGCAATGGCTTGCTGGGCTCGGCGCACCGACTCCATGGCAAACGCGTCCTGTTGCTCGCGGGTTAGCCCGTACTTGGCCGCACAGTCCTCACCAAACGTGCCCATCGATCGCCCGGGTTCGTAGGCGTCTTCCAAGCCGTCAAGCATCATGTGGTCCAACACCTTGCCGTGCCCCATGCGGTAGCCGCCGCGCGCCTTGGGTAACAAGTACGGCGCCTGCGTCATGCTCTCCATGCCACCGGCCACCATCACCTGCGCGCTGCCTGCAGCCAGCATGTCGTGCGCCAGCATCGCCGCCTTCATGCCCGAGCCGCACATTTTTGACAACGTCACCGCACCCGTGGCCATGGGCAGGCCCGCCTTGAGGGCCGCCTGCCGGGCTGGCGCCTGCCCCTGCCCTGCCATCAAGCAATTGCCCATCAGCACCTCGTCCACCACCTGTGGCGCCACCCCTGCGCGCGCCAGCGCCGCGCCAATGGCCACGCCCCCCAGGTCATGGGCTGCCAAACTGGCAAAGTCGCCCTGAAACGCACCCATGGGCGTGCGCGCCGCTGCGGCGATCCAAATTGTCTCGTTCATGCACTCACCTCTTGCGCTGTTGGCGTTTCAACCGTGAGTCGGCTGTGCGCCTCGTACGGGTAAACATCCGAAATATGCCCTTGCTTGATGCGCTCTTGGTGCATGCGCCAATACGCCGGGTCAAGCAAATCGGCGTGCACCGCCATGAACACATCGCGCACCTTGGCGTTGCCAAGCAAAAACGGGGCGAACGTTTCAGGAAACACATCACGTGGCCCCACCGCGTACCAAATCTCACCCGACATTTCATCCTCCTCGTTACGAGGCGGCGGCACCTCGCGAAAGTTGCATTCGGTGATGTATTCAATCTCGTCGTAGTCGTAAAACACCACCTTGCCGTGCCGCGTGACGCCAAAGTTTTTCCATAGCATATCGCCCGGAAAAATATTGGCCGCTACCATCTCTTTAATTGCGTTGCCGTACTCCACCACCACACGCTGCAACTGCTGCAAGGTTGCGGCATCGTCCGGGCGCTCGTTGAGCGCATCAAACACTTCTTGCAAGTAAATGTTAAGCGGAATCATGCGCCGCTCAATGTACACATGGCGTATCACCACTTCGTTGGCCTGCGCTGGGTCGGCATGAGAAAACTCCAACTGACTGCCCACTTGCTTTTGCAGCTCTTGCAACAACGCCGGCTCAAAGCGCGCCAGCGGAAACGCCACCAGGCTGTACTCCATGGTATCGGCCATGCGCCCCACCCGATCGTGCTGCTTCACCAACAAGTATTTACCTTTGATTTGTTCGCGCGTGGTCTCTTTTTGTGGGGGATAGTGGTCTTTAATCACCTTAAAGACAAACGGAAAACTTGGCAAGTCAAACACCATCATCACCATGCCTTTGATGCCTGGGGCCACCCGAAAGCGGTCGGTGCTGTGTCGCAAATGGTGCAAAAAATCTCGGTAAAAAAGCGTCTTACCCTGTTTGGCTAGGCCCAGTGCGTTATACAACTCGGCACGGGGCTTACGCGGCATCAGGGTGCGCAAAAATTGCACGTACGCCGAGGGCACCTGCATGTCAACCATGAAGTACGCGCGTGTGAACGAAAACAAAATTTGCAATTCGGCGGCACCAAACAAGGCCGCGTCCACCATCACGCCATCTGGACTGGGGTGCAGCAAGGCCAAGGCAAACGGCTCTTCTTGAAAGCCGTTAATCAGTTTGCCCACCACGTAGGCCCCTTTGTTACGAAAAAACAAACTGTCAAGCACCTGTACCTGAAAATTCGGACGCATGCGCCCTTGCCCCAACTGCCGCTCAAAGGCGCGCGCCACGCGCTGCGCATCAACCTCAATGGCCACAAAGGGCACGCTTAGGCCAAAGTCAAGCAGCATTTGCTGCATTGAGGCCGCCAGTTCGTCGCGCTTGGGGTAGTAGGCGCGGTAGGTGGGGGTGTCGTCGGCCTCCAAATACTCGGTGCTAATGGCCGGTCGCACAAAAATAAAGTCGTTATGAAAATAATGACGATGCAAGATCTTGGTCGTCACTGAGTTAAAGAAGGTCTCCGCGAGTTCCGGTTGGTGATGCCCCACCAACATACCAATAAACAAAAGTTTCACCTGCTGCCACACGGCAGTGGGCTGTGACCCGGCGGCAAACTGTTCGGTTAACTGCGCCACCGTCTCAGCCACGCGCTGGTCATAAAACGCAATGCGCTCGCGCTGCGCGCTTTGCTGCTCGCTCCAGTTGCGCCGCTCAAAGCGCGGCTTGGCGCTGGCCGAGGACTCACGAAATAACCGGTAATGCCGCTCAAAGCCTTGCAGCAAGGCCTGCGCCATTTCCTGCGCCACGTTTGAGTCAAGCACCGGTGCTTTCATGCGTGCTGGGCCCCCATGTCAACCACGCGCTTGGTCACGGCTTGCAACGCCTGCTCACGGCGGTCGCTGAGCTCAGCTGCTGTTGAGACAGAAATACGTAAATCCTGTAACAACCCGTCGTGCAACCCATACACCCAGCCGTGTACGGTCAGCGCTTGACCGCGCGCCCACGCGTCGGCCACCACCGTGGTTTGGCACACATTGGCTACCTGCTCAATCACGTTGAGCTCGCACATGGCCAACGCCCGCTGCGCCTCGTCCAACCGCCCCAACAACGCCTGATGCCGGTCTCGTACGTCCTGAATATGGCGCAACCAGTTATCGGCCAAGCCCACACGCGCACCTTCCAGCGCGGCCTGCACCCCGGCGCAGCCATAGTGCCCCACCACCATCACGTGCCGCACCTGCAGCCGCTCGGCAGCAAACTGCAGCGCCGACAGCGCATTCAAATCCGAGTGCACCACCACGTTGGCCACGTTGCGGTGCACAAATACTTCACCTGGCTCAAGCCCCGTAATTTGATTGGCCGGCACGCGACTGTCCGAGCACCCAATCCACATGTAGCGCGGCTTTTGCTGCGCGGTTAACCGACTAAAAAATCCGGGCTGCTGCTGCTCCATCTGCGCTGCCCACTGGCGGTTGTGGGCAAACAACTCGCTCAATTCCTCGTACTCATTCATGCGACAACTCCCTGCGTTGACTCAAACGCTGCAACACCGCACGCGCCTCGCGCTCGTGGCTTTTAACCTCATTGACGTTGGCCTGCAACTCGGCCAACTGCTGCTCCAAGCCACGCCTGTGCTCGGCCAACACTTGCAAAAACCGCTGCAACTGCGGCGCCGTGTCGCGCGGGCTGTCGTACATGTCAATCAGCTCTTTGGCCTCGGTCAACGACAACCCCAAGCGCTTGGCACGCAGCGTCAGCCTCAGCCGCGTGCGGTCACGCGCACTGTAAACCCGCACCCGCCCACCCGGGCCGCGCCGGTTTGGCTCGAGCAACCCCAAGTCCTCGTAAAATCGAATGGCACGCGTGGTCAGGTCAAACTCTTTGGCTAGGTCGCGAATGGTGTATTCCATAAAAACTGCGTGACAGCGTGCGGCAACAAAAACCTTTTTAATTGACGTTTACGTAAACGTCAACTTCATCTTAACCGAAAACGCATGAACCCACTCGAACAGCGCCTGCACTACCCCATGGGCGACGCCCTACCCGCCGTTGGCCAAACCCTGGAGGTGGTACCCGGCGTCCGTTGGGTGCGCATGACGCTGCCGTTTGCCTTGGACCACATCAACCTTTGGCTGCTGCGCGAGACGCTAACGGTTGACGGCCAAGCCACACCAGGCTGGACGCTGGTGGACTGCGGCATCAGCCACCCCAACACCCAGCAGGCCTGGGAACAGGTGTTTGCCACCCAACTTGACGGCTTGCCGATTTTGCGCGTGATCGTTACCCACATGCACCCCGACCACGTGGGCCTGGCCCACTGGCTGTGCCAGCGCTGGAGCACCCCCAACCACCGTTGCATGCTGCACATGAGCAGCCTAGACTTTGCCATGGCGCACTTGGGCAGCATGGGCGGTACCGCCTTTGGCGGAGACGAGGCGGCCGACTTCTTTGCTGAACATGGCCTAAGTGATCCAGAGGACATTGCCAAGGTTCGCGCTCGCCGCAACCATTACTCGGGCCTGGTGCCCAAAGTGCCTGGCCAACACCACCCGCTGCACAACGGCACCGTGCTGCGCATCGGACAAGATGACTGGCACTGCATCAGCGGCTACGGTCACGCTCCCGAGCACATGGCCCTGCACTGCCCTACCCGTGGGCTGTTCATCAGCGGCGACATGCTGTTGCCGCGCATCTCAACCAACATCAGCGTATACGTCTCCGACCCTGAAAGCGATCCCCTGGGCGCCTTCATGGCCTCGCTGGACGTGATGCACCAACTGCCAGCCAACACCTTGGTGCTGCCCTCGCACGGCCGACCCTTTGGTGGGCCAGGCACGCCACACGGTTGCGTGCAAGAGCGCATCGCCCAGCTCAAGCACCACCACCAGCAACGACTCGACGAAATCGAAGCCGCCTGCCGACAAAGTGCACTCAACGCTTACCAAGCGCTGGGCTTACTCTTTAAACGCAAGCTCGACTTACACCAAACCACGTTTGCCATGGGCGAATCGATTGCCCACCTCAACCATTTGTGGCACACCGGTCGCGCCACACGCAAGCGCAATGCCCAAGGCGTTTGGACGTTCGGCGCGGCCTAGGGCCAAACCAACAAGCGCCGCGGCATCAGACCAATCAAGCGCGCACCCTCCGCAACACCTCAGGGCAGCCAGCGCTGGAACCCGAATACCCGTTAAAGGGTGAATCACCATTTACCGGTCAGCCGGCGGTACCCACTGCCGCAGCGCGTGTCGCACGGCCATGCAGTTGGGCACCACGCTTTGTACCAAGGCCCAAAACTGTGGGCTGTGGTTCATCTCGCGCAAGTGCGCCAGTTCGTGTACCACCACGTAGTCCAACCAATGGGCAGGCGCGTAAATCAACCGCCAATTCAATGCCAAACGACCGTCGGCGCTGGCCAGCCCCCAATGCGAGCGCGCGCTGCTCAAGCGCAGGCCTTGGCAGTGCACGCCCAGCAACGGGGCGTACCGCGCCACGCTTTGCTGCACCAAAGTCAGGCATTGCTGCTTAAGCCAAGCCTGAACGGTGTCGCGCACCTGTTGCTCGGTGGCGTGCACTGGCAACGCCACGTGCAATTGCCATGCCGGCTCACTACCCTGGGGCAGTGGCTGCAACCACGCCAACTGACCTGGCGCCGCGGCGCCCCCCAACTGTAAACGTGCCGCTTGTCCGCGCCACGGCACGCTGCCGCCGTGGTACCACGCCACCTGGGCTTGCGCTGCGGCCGCACGCCGCTGCTGCGCTTGCCACTGCTGCCACAGCCATGCCTCGTGTGCTTGCAACGTGTGTTCCACCTCACGCAGCGTGGTCCAGCGCGGCGCACTCACCACCAAGCCGTCCTCATGCGCCGTTAAGCCAATGGAGCGGCGACGGCCACGCCGTAAAACGTACGCCACCACCAAACGCGGCAAACTCAGCGTGCGATCGGCAGCCCGGTGCCGCCACACGGGTAGGGCTTGCGGCTGAGGCTGGGCAGCGGCAAAATCCAGCGCCAGTTGCATCGCTTCAACCATGGGGCATGGGGTCCAACCGCTGCACCTCGGCCTCTATCCACTGCTGTACCTCGGCCATCAAGTCCACCGGATCACGGCCAATGGCCGGCATAGGCGGCCCAATCGAAAAATCCACCACCCCAGGTCGCTTAATCCACGCCCGCGCTGGCCAACACCGCGCCGAGGTCACCGCCACGGGAATCACGGTGGCCCCAGTGGCCACGGCTAAGCGGGTGCCACCGGTTTTGTACTGCCCCACTTGTCCGCGCAGCACCCGAGTGCCTTCGGGAAACATAATCATCCAAATGCCCTTGTCCAACAACTGTTGTCCTTGGGCTACCACACGGTTAAACGCCTCAGCCCGGCGCTGCCGGTCAATGTGCACCATCTCCAACTTGGCCATGGCCCAGCCAAAAAAAGGAATCGACAGCAACTCGCGCTTAAACACATAGGCCAAAGGTCGCGGCATCAGCACCGGCATGGCAAAAGTCTCCCACGTCGACTGATGCTTGACCAACAGCACCACGCGCGCGTTGGGGTCGGTGGGGAGGTTGTGCCAGCCGTGTACACGGTTGCGTATGCCCAGTAGGGGCCCTGCCATCCACACCACTTGTTGCAACCAGCCGCGGCACATGCGGTACACCGTGGCCGACTTGACCCACGGCGCAGCGGCTAGCACCGCCAAAGCCCAGGGCACCACGGTCAGCCCCATCCACAGCAAATGCAGGGCCGAACGCAGCAAAGCCAACATCGGTGTGGTTACTGGGCGAGCCGCGACAAGTCCGCCACCTGGTTCATGGCGCGGTGCAGCTGTTGCAACAAAGCCAAGCGGTTGACACGCAAAGCCGGGTCGGAGGCGTTGACCAGCACGCCGTCAAAAAACGCATCCACCGGCTCGCGCAACACGGCCAGGGCGGCCAACTGCTCGCTCCAGCGATGCGCATCGGCCAGCACCTGTGCCGCGGGCAAGGTTTGCTCCATGGCCTGGTGCAGCGCCTGCTCCGCCGCTTCGCCAAGCAAACTGGGGTTAACCTCCACCTGACTCACGTCCTCGGCTTTGCGCAGCACGTTGCCAATGCGTTTGTTGGCCGCGGCCAGCGCCGCGCCGGCCGGCAAATCGCCAAAAGCTCTTACCGCTTGCAGCCGCGCCGGCACCTCAGCCAGGCCTGCCGGCCGTGGCGCCAGCACCGCGTCCACCTCTTGCGTGCGCCAACCCTGGTCGCGCAAGCTGCCGGCCAGTCGCTCGTACACAAAGTCAGTCAACGGTTGCAGCGCATGGTCAAGCGTGTCGGGCTCAAACGCCGCTGCCGTTATCGCCAGCAAGTCGGGCCACTGCAGCGTTGGCGCCCGCTCAGCAATCAGGCGCAGCACACCCAACGCATGGCGGCGCAATGCAAACGGGTCTTTGTCGCCCGTGGGCAGGTTGCCGATGCCAAACATACCCACCAGCGTTTCCATTTTGTCGGCCAAGGCCAAGGCCACACCCACTTGGCCACGTGGTAACTCGTCGCCAGCAAAGCGCGGACGGTAATGGTCTTCAATCGCTTGTGCCACGTTTTGGCTGTGGCCGTCATGGGCGGCATACTGCGCCCCCATGATGCCTTGGAGCTCAGGAAACTCCGCCACCATGTCGGTCAGTAAGTCCGCCTTAGCCAAACGCGCAGCCAACGCCACTTCCGCCGCGTCCACGGGCGGTTGCATCCGCTGCGCCACGGCGCACGCAATGGCTTGCACCCGTGCGCTGCGCTGCGCCTGGCTGCCCAAACGGTCGTGGTACACCACGTGCTCAAGGCGCGGCAAGCGGCTAAGCAGCGGCTGCTTGCGGTCTTGATCAAAAAAGAACTTGGCATCGGCCAACCGCGGGCGAATCACGCGCTCGTTGCCGGTCACAATCGCCGACGGGTCCGCTGGTGTAAGGTTACTCACCACCAAAAACCGATGACTCAGCGCCCCGCTGGCATCAACCAGCGGGAAATATTTTTGATTGGCCTTCATGGTCAGCACCAAACACGCCGCCGGCACTTGCAAAAACGCCGGGTCAAAGCTGCACGTCAACACATGGGGACGCTCCACCAAAGCTGTCACTTCGTTTAATAAGTCGTCGTCACCCAGCACCTGCAACCCGGCACGCTCGGCCGCGGCGTGCAATTGCTGATCAATGCTGGCGCGCCGCTCCTCAAAGCTGGCAATCACCGCGCCATACTCGGCCAATTGACTGGCGTAGTCGTTGGCGTGCGCCAGCTTAAGCACCGGCACGAGAGACTCAAAGCGATGCCCTAGGGTGCAGTCACCCGCCTGTAGCCCTAACGCCTGCACCGGCACCACCTTCTTACCGTGCAACGCCACCAGTCCATGCGCGGGCCGCACAAAACGCACGTTGCTGAACCCAGGCAAGCGGCAGTTGCGGTGCAGTTGATACGTCATCACCTTGGCAATCGGCAGTTTGGCCAGCGTGTCGTCCAGCGCCCACTGCAAACCCTCAAGCAAGGTTGCCCCCGCCACCTCACGCACCAATTGCAATGTCTCGTTCTTACCGTCGTTTACCCGTTGCAGCGCCTCCACACCTATTTCAGGCGCACCCACGGCTTGCAATTTTTTGCGTAGCGCCGCCGTGGGTTGGCCCTGCGCATCCAGCCCCACCTTAACTGGCATCAGCTTCATCACCTGTTGCTGGCGCGGCGCCTGCGCTTGCACCGAGCTGATATGCACCGCCAAACGCCGCGGCGTGGCGTACACCGTGGCCTGGGACTGCGGCAGCAGCAAATGCTGCGCGCGCAGGGCTTGCTCCAGTCCATGGCCCCAAGCCTGCGCCAGGCGCGGTAGCGACTTAGGCGGCAATTCCTCCACCAACAACTCCACCAGCAACGCGTCCACGGCCTCGGTGCTCATGCCACGGCACCCTCAAGTTCAGCCACCCACTCGCGCGGAGCCAGCGGAAAACCCAACCGTTGCCGACTGTCGTAGTAGCTTTGCGCCACACCACGTGCCAAAGCGCGAATACGCCCAATGTAGGCGGCACGTTGGGTTACCGAAATCGCGCCTCGGGCATCGAGCAGGTTAAACGTATGCGCGGCCTTTAGCACCTGTTCGTATGCAGGCAAGGCCAACTCGGCCTGTACCAAGGCCTTGGCCTGTCGCTCGTGTGCGCCAAATGCCTCAAACAAAAACGCGCTGTCGCTGTGCTCAAAGTTATAAGCCGACTGCTCTTGCTCGTTTTGCAAATACACGTCGCCATAGGTCAGACCCGGCGTCCAGATTAGGTCGTAAACGTTCTCAACGCCCTGCAAATACATGGCCAGGCGCTCCAATCCGTACGTAATCTCTCCCGTGGCGGGGCGGCAATCCAAGCCACCCACCTGCTGAAAGTAGGTGAACTGCGTCACCTCCATGCCGTTAAGCCACACCTCCCAGCCCAACCCCCAAGCGCCAAGGGTCGGGTTTTCCCAATCGTCTTCGACAAAACGCACATCGTTGCGCTGCAGGTCCAGTCCGAGCACCCGCAGGCTCTCAAGGTACAACTCCAAAATATTGGTGGGGGCCGGTTTGAGCACCACCTGGTACTGATAGTAGTGTTGCAAGCGGTTGGGATTTTGACCGTAACGCCCGTCCTTTGGACGACGGCTGGGCTGCACATAAGCGGCACGCCACGGCTCGGGGCCAATCGCGCGCAAAAACGTTGCCGTGTGGCTGGTGCCCGCGCCCATTTCCATATCGTACGGTTGCAGCAAGGCGCAACCCTGATCAGCCCAGTGGCGTTGCAAGCGGAGCAAGATTTCTTGAAAAGTCGGTGCGGTCATGGTGGCCTGTGCGTGGCCGGCTCACGAACCGGCGCAAAACAAACGCCTGATTTTACCGGTGCCGTCTGGACAAGACCAAACCCAACCAAGTCAGCAGGGGCAAGACCCACCACAATACGGCTCCCCACGCACCCGCCCAACGCACAAATGGCGTTACCCCATCGCGCCCCTGAACCCGATAAGACAGCACCCCGGCTTGCCCGTAGGGCAGCAAATCACGCACCTGCCCGCGATGGTCAATGACCGCCGTGGCCCCGGTGTTGGTGGCACGCACCGTCCAACGCCCTAACTCCAATGCACGCCAGCGCGCCATGGCCAGATGCTGGGGTAGTGCCACGCCGTTGCCAAACCACGCCAAATTGCTGGCGTTGACCCACACCTGGGCCGGTTGTTGCCATTGGCGCTGCGCCAAACTCAGCGCGAACAAGTCCTCATAGCAAATCTGAATCGCCCAGCCCATGCCGCGCCACCGCCACGGCGTGGACTGCACTGGGCCCGCGCCAAATCCGGCCAATGGCATGCCCATGGCGCGCACAAACCAGCCAAAGCCCGGTGGCACGTATTCGCCAAACGGCACCAAGTGATGCTTGTCGTACCGGGTGGTCGGCGCCCCATCCGCACGCCAACCCAACAGACTGTTGCGATAGCCCCCGTCCGATACTGGCACGGGTGCACCAAACCACAGAGCCCCTTGCTGCTGGTTTAACGCCGCGCGCAATCGGGACTCGGTACCCGCCGGCCAGGCTTGGGGCAACGCAGGCAACACCGTCTCTGGGGCGATCACCAGCGAACCTGGCGCAGCCTTGGCTAGCGCCTGCTCCAAATCAAGGGTGGCTCGGCTCAGGGTGTTTGCGCCAAATTTGTCTTGCTGCGCCACCGCGGGCTGCAGCAGGTTCACCCTCGCCTCGCCTACCGGCGTGGTCAAGCCGTCTACCCCCAACGGCGTGCTCGGCCAACTCGCCACCCCCACCACACACAACCCCATGGCGCCCATGCGCCAGCGTCGCCGCGCCCATGCCCACGCCATCCAGCCCGCCCATGCTGCCATCAGGGGCGCCACGCCCAACGCCCCCATCCAAGGCCCTGCACTGGCCAACAACGTACCAAGCGTCGGCACCGCCACGCCCCCCCACGCAAACCCGGTAAACCACGTCGCTCGCATCCACTCGGCCAGCATCATTGCCGCAGCAAAACCCAGCAAACTCCGCCACGGGCCTGGCCGTTGGCCCCATGCCGTGTGAAGCACCGGCCCCCATGCCAGCGCCGGCTGAAGTGCCAGTGCCGCGCTCAAGAGCAGCCAAGCCAACCACGCCAGCGGCTGCGGTAAACCTGCCACCTCGTGCATGGCATGGGTGAGCCAACCCACCGACGCCACCCATCCGGCCATACCGTGGCACCAGCCCAGCCACGCCCGCAACCGCCACGTGGTTTGGTGCCACAACACCCACGCCAGTGCCAACAATGCCACCCATTGCAACCAAGCCACGGGGGTGCCGTAAACCAGACCCAAAATGGGCCATTGCAGCTTCTCGTGGGGCCAGGCCAACGCCCACCCAGTGGCGATGCCCGAGGCCAGGGCCCAGCATGTGTCGACTAGAGTACGGCGGGTCACGCCGAGGCGTCTAAAGCCGAGGCGTCGGTGGTCATACGCGCCACCTTGAACCAGCGCACCGCACCACCGCGGGCCAGTAACACGGCAAACTGTAAGCCCTGCACCTCAAACAACTCGCCGCGCTGCGGGACGTGTCCCATTTCGTGAGCAATCCAGCCACCGATGGTGTCAAAGTCATCCTCGGGCAACTGCACCTCAAACGCCTCGTTGATGCGTGCCACCGCAGTGTCTCCGGCCACACGCCACGTGCCATCGGCTAAGCTGAAGATATCACCGTTGTCTTCGGCTTCGTCGAACTCGTCCTCAATCTCGCCAACGATTTCCTCCAGCACATCTTCGATGGTGATGAGGCCCGCGACTTGGCCAAATTCGTCGATCACCACCGCCAAATGGTTGCGTGTGGCGCGAAACTCGCGCAGCAAATCGTCCAAACGCTTGCTCTCAGGAACAAACGCCGGCGCGCGCAACATGGCACGCAAATGCAACTGGGGTGAACGTTGCAGTTTCAGCAAATCTTTGGCCAACAAAATGCCGATGATGTTGTCCCGACTGCCTTCGTAAACGGGAAAACGTGAATGCGCTGTCTCGATCACCGTGGCCAGCAAAGCCTCGCGAGACGCATTCACGTCCAGCGCATCCATGCGTGGTGCCGCGACCATCACCTCACCCACCGTTAGGCTGGCCATGCGCAACACACCCTCAAGCATCTGCCGCGCGTCAGGCGCAATCACCTGCTCTTCTTCGGCGTCGGCCAAGCTGTCCAGCAAACCTTGTGTGCTGGGCTTGCGCCTAAACCAGCGCAGCCACTTGGCATGACGCCAGCCCACAGGAATCCAAGAAGTCACGGTAGCCCCTAGCGGCGACGGCCGCGGGGCAGAAGGAGGTTCGTTCACGAAAATCGCATAATGCCGCAAAGGCAAAAGCATACCGCAAAACCCGCCCACTCCCCCCATGGCCACCCAACCCGCTGCATTGCCGCCCAACGTCCGCGTTCTCGAACGCGGTTGGCTCTCGAGCAACAGCGTGCTGCTCACTGGCGGCGACGGCCCCTGCCTAGTTGACACGGGCTATGGCCTTCATGCCGAACAAACGGTGGCCCTGGTGCAGCAAGCCTGCAAAGGGCCGCCCTTACAACAAATCGTCAACACCCACTTGCACAGCGACCACTGCGGCGGCAACGCCGCGCTGCAGTTGGCGTTTCCGCATGTGGAAATTTCGATTCCTGCCAGCCAAACCCAAGCCGTAACCCACTGGGACGAGCACGCTCTCACCTACGCCGCCACCGGGCAACAATGCCCACGCTTTTCCTGCGACCACGGGCTGCGCGCAGGGCAAGAGCTAATCCTAGCGGGACAGCACTGGCAGGTCCACGCGGCCCCAGGACACGACAACGACGCGCTGATGTTTTTTCAGGCGCAAACCCGCACATTAATCTCTGCTGACGCCCTTTGGGAAGACGGTTTCGGTGTTCTGTTTCCGCTGTTGCTGCACGACGAGCGAGCGATTGACACCACGGCGCACACCCTCCGCGCCATCGAGCAACTGCAACCCGCGTGGGTCATTCCTGGCCATGGCGCCCCCTTCCATCAAGTTGACGCGGCGTTGCAACGCGCCGACAGGCGGTTGGCGCACATTGCGCAACACCCCAACAAGCATCGCCTTCATGCGGCTCAGGTACTGATCAAATTTCACTTGATGCAGGTCAAGCGAATTCGTCGGGCAACACTGCTGGCGTGGGCCTTGTCCACACCCTACTTGCAACACATCGCCGAGCACACCGAGGGTATAGCGCAGCAGGACGCGGTGGCACAACGGGAATGGATTAACCAGCTGCTGCATCGCCTCGCGACCAAACGGGCCATTGAGGTTTCAGGGCAATGGGTACAAGACGTGGCTTAGGGATTCAGACCCCTCTGCGCTGAGTCCGTCGCACGCGGTTACGCTGGCATGGAGCCCAAGCAACCCAAAAGAAAACGCCCGCTGGTGTTGACCAACGGGCGTTTCGAATAAAAGCCTGACGATGTCCTACTTTCACACGGGCATCCGCACTATCATCGGCGCTAAGGCGTTTCACTGTCCTGTTCGGGATGGGAAGGAGTGGGACCACCTTGCTATGGTCATCAGGCAAACCGTTTGGCACCATGCTTATTGCACAGTACCCAATTTACAAAGTCGGATCAGCTACTTGATTGATGTGGCCAACAAGTCGGCATAAACAACAGTATTCCATATCAAACCGTTGCCCAAAGGGGTCAAGGTTATAAGGTCAAGCCGCACGAGCAATTAGTACTGGTTAGCTTAACGCATTGCTGCGCTTCCACACCCAGCC
>JAYPEA010000003.1:0-68800 GCA_038125525.1 Burkholderiaceae bacterium
CCCAACATGGACGGCCCACGGCGCGCCATGCGCAACGCCATGCGCAACGCCGGTGTGGCCCCCGAAGAGGTGGACTACGTCAACGCCCACGGCACCTCCACGCCTTTGGGTGACGTCAACGAAACCCTGGCCATCAAGGCCGCCCTGGGTGCGCACGCCGCGCGCACCGTGGTGAGTTCCACCAAATCCATGACCGGGCACTTGCTCGGCGGTGCGGGCGGGCTTGAGTCGGTTTTTACCGTACTCGCGCTGCACCATGGCCGCATCCCGCCCACCATCAACCTCGACCAAGCCGACCCCGAATGCGACCTGGACTACTGCGCGCATCATGCGCGTGACGTGGCCATCAACGTGGCCTTAAAGAACAACTTTGGCTTCGGTGGCACCAACGGCAGTCTGGTCTTGCGCCGGGTCTAACCCCGCCATCCGCAAGACCCACGCGCCCCCTTATTTGGTTTATCCCCTCGAGCCGGGGCGAGCGTGGCGTGCCTTGGGTGTGGCGCTGTGGTGCGCCACCGCGTTGGCTTGGCTGGCCGCCCTGGGCCTGGGGTGGCCGTTGGTGGCGGTGCTGTTGGCATGGGCTGGCGTGGGTTGGTTTGCGCTGGCGCGCCAAACCCCGGCGCCGCCCGGGCTGCTCGGTTGGCACGCGGGCAAGGGCTGGCAAAGCCGTCAGCGCCGCACCTGCCAAGCCCTAGCCGATTTGCGCGTGTTGTGGGACGGCCAGTGGCTGGTGGTGCTGACCTGGCTGGACGCCAACGGCCGCATTCAACTGGGTTGGCTCAAGCAGGGGCGCTGCCCCAAACGATGGCTGGCGTTGCGGCAAACCATTCGCTGGTGGTTACGCCATGGCTGAGCCCGATGTTGACCACACCCTGGTGCAACGCGCCCAACAGGGCCAAACATCGGCCTTTGACATGTTGGTGGTGAAGTATCAGGGCCGGGTGACGCGCCTGATTCAGCGCTGGGTGCGTAACCCCGAAACAGCGCAAGACCTAACGCAGGAGACCTTCATCAAGGCCTACCGCGGGTTGGCGTCGTTTCGTGGCGAGGCCAAGTTTTACACCTGGTTGTATCGCATTGCCATCAACACCGCCAAGCGCGCCTTAAAGCGCCCGCCGCAGGGCTTGGAGCAATCCTTGGAGAGGGCTGAAACTTTTGACCCTGCAGCGGACTCTTACGCCTTGTCCGGAGTTGACATGGCCAGCCCCGAAACCGAGCTGGCCAGCAAACAACTGGCCGAGGCGGTTGCCGCTGCCGTGGCCGAACTGCCAGACGACATGCGCCAAGCGCTTGAACTAAGGGAGCTCGAAGGCATGAGTTACCAGGCCATTGCCGAGGTCATGGGCAGCCCCATGGGCACGGTGCGGTCGCGAATTTTTCGCGCCCGCGAGTGGGTGGCCGCGCGCGTGCAGCCCATGCTTGAGCACCGCTCAGGCAAACGGTGGTAACCCATTGACGCTTGTGGAGAGGCCATGACCCAAGAAACACCAAACCCCACCGCCATGCGTTGGTCGGCCGCGTGGGACAACGAGCCAATGGACGGCCCGTTACCGGAGGTGACGCAAGCTTCACTGCAGCGCTGGCACGCGTACGCGCAAATCGGCCAGGCCATGCGGCGCCATCACGCGCTTGCACCCGCTGCGTTGCCGCGGCCGCGCCGCGCCGCCAATGCCCCGCGCTGGTGGATGGCGGCCGTGGGCAGCGCCGCGGCCATGGCGTGGGGGGTGTGGCTGATGCTGGGGCAGCCGCCGTCTGGTACGGCAACGGTGGCGCAGCAGGCCACCCCAAGCGCCACTCCGGCCACCACCGTGGCCGAGAACTCGCCCTGGGCGGGTGCGCTGGCCGAGCATCGCGCGGTTAGCCCATCGGCCCTGCGCGTGCCCGTGGGCTTTGTGCGCAACGTGGCCTGGGGCAACCCGTGAGTGCGCGGCAATGGGCCAGCGGCTTGGTCTTGCTGAGCGTGCTGCAGGCCCCGGTGGCGTGGGCGCAAGAGGCGGCGTTGCCGCCGCTGCACGAGGTGCTGGCCGAGCTCAATCGGGCCTCGCTGGGCCAAAGTTACCAAGGCACCATGGTGGTTAGTGCCGGCGAGCACATGATGACGGCCAAGGTATGGCACGCCTGCGAGGGCCAGCAGCAGCACGAGCGCGTCGAAAACCTTAACGGGCGCAAGCGCATCACCTGGCGCCACAACGACACAGTCACCACCGTATGGCCCAACCAACGCCGCGCCGTCAGCCGCCGCTTCGTTGACTTGGGCATGTTTCCTGCCGCGCTGCAGGTTGCGCCGCAACGCATGGCCCAGCACTACGCGGTGCAGCCGCTGCCCGCGCAGCGGGTGGCGGGCCGTCAGGCCAAGGGCTTGCGCTTGCAGGCCAAAGACGCCCACCGCTTCAGCTACAACTTGTTGGTGGACGCCGAAACCGGCGTGGTGCTTAAGCTGCAAACCATGGCCCCCAATGGCGCCATGCTCGAGCAAACGGCCTACTCCGACATCGCTTTTGACAACGCGCTGGCCACCCAGGCCCACGCCCGTTTGCCGCCCTTGCCCGAGGGCACCGTGCTTACCACCGAGCGCAGCGAGCCGGTAGACCCGGCGCGTATGGGCTGGCGCCTAAGCCAGCCCGTGGCCGGGTTTGAGGCGCTTCGCGCCTACCGGTTGGCGCGCACGGCGCCCGGTAGCAACGCAAGGGTGGCCGCACCCGTGTGGCAGTGGTTGTTTTCTGATGGATTGGCCTCCATATCATTGGTTATTGACCAAGACGACCCCAACCCGCCCGCCGGGCGCCCCAACCAGCCGGTGGCGGTGCAGCAGGGCGCCACGTTCAGTTACGCCCAGCAGGTGGGGGCGGCGCGAGTCACGGCGGTGGGAGAAGCCCCGCTGCCCACCTTACAGGCCATGGTTGAGGCGTTGCAACGCGTACCGGTTGAGGCGGCCTCGGCCCAAACATTGAAATAGGAGGAAAGCAAAAATGAAAACAGCCATTCATCGCCTGCGGCCATCGTGGGTTATTGCGGGGGTAGCCACGGCCATGCTGGTTTACGGCGCTTGGCGCGCCAGCACGGTAGGGGCACCGGTGCCCGTGCCGGCGGCGCAGGCGCAATTGGTCAAGGGCCTGCCCGACTTCACCCGGCTGGTCGACGCCGTGGGGCCCTCGGTGGTAAACATTCGCGTGCTGCAAAAGGTACAGAGCAGCGACAACAGCGGCGTGGACCCCGACATGCTCGAGTTCTTTCGTCGCTTTGGCATCCCCGTGCCGCCAGGTTTTCAGGGCAACCCACGTGGTGGGCAGGGCGGTGAGCCGCGCGAAATGCCACGCGGGGTGGGCTCGGGCTTTATTGTTTCAAGCGATGGCTACATCATGACCAACGCCCATGTGGTTGAAGACGCCGATGACTTGGTGGTTACGCTGCCCGACAAGCGCGAATTCAAGGCGCGCATCGTGGGCTCGGACAAGCGCACCGATGTGGCCGTGGTCAAAATTGACGCCACCGGCCTACCCGCGGTACGCATGGGAGACGCCACCACGCTGCGCGTGGGCGAGTGGGTGGTGGCCATTGGCTCACCCTACGGCTTAAGCAACACCGTCACGGCCGGCATCGTCAGCGCCAAACAGCGCGACACCGGCGACTACCTGCCGTTTATTCAAACCGATGTGGCGATTAACCCGGGTAACTCGGGCGGGCCACTCATCAACATGAACGGCGAGGTGGTGGGCATCAACAGCCAAATTTACTCGCGCTCGGGTGGCTTTCAGGGTATTTCGTTTGCCATACCGATTGACGAGGCACAAAGCGTGGCCGATCAGCTGCGGGCCAAGGGCTTTGTCACGCGCGGGCGCATTGGTGTCAGCATCTCGGGGGTTGACCCGGCCATGGCCGAAACACTGGGCCTAAGCAAGCCCGAGGGCGCCTTGGTGCGCGGGGTTGAGGCCAAGTCACCGGCAAGCGTTGCGGGCATTCGCCCGGGTGACGTAATCACCGGCTTTGCCGGCAAAACCATCGAGTCGCCCAGCGACTTGCCACGCGCCGTGGGCCGCACCAAGCCCGGTGAGCGTGCCGAGGTGCAGGTGTGGCGCGATGGCAAAACACGCAAGCTCAGCATCACGGTGGGCACCTACGACAACGAGACCCAAGCCGCCGCCAAACCCAAAACCGCCGAGCCCAAAGCCACCGAACTGGCCGACTGGGGCTTGCGGGTGCGCGCCATGACCAGCGAAGAAAAAGCCGACTTAGGCGGACGCGACGGGGTGATGGTGCTCAAAGCCACCGGCGCGGCGCAAAGTGCTGGGCTGCGTGAAGGCGATGTGATCATGATGGTGGCCAACCAACCGGTAACCAACCCCGAGTCGCTTGAACGCAGCCTTAAGCGGGCGTCAAAGTCCAAGCCCTTCAGCTTGCTGTATCGGCGTGGTGAGTGGCTGCAATACACGCTAATTCGTTAACGCCTGGCGGCCAATGCACCGTTGTGGTGCATTGGCCTTTCAGATCAAGGCAAGGCAGCTTATCCCCAGCTTAGCGGCATAAAACGCCTTAAACTGTGGATGAAAATGTGTATAACCTATTGATAAGCAACAAAATCCCCCTTGTTGGCGTGTCGCTTCCGGTATATTTTTTTCTCCGCGAAGGCCCTTTTTGCCTAAAATAGGTTTCCAACTTATCGCAGTTGCTATGGATTGGTTGGTTCAGGGCGCGCTGTTCGGCGCGCCCTTTTTTTGTCCGGTTACCGATGCAACATATTCGTAATTTCTCCATCATCGCGCACATTGATCACGGCAAATCCACGCTGGCCGATCGTTTGATTCAACGCTGCGGTGGTTTGTCCGACCGCCAGATGAGCGCACAGGTGCTTGATTCCATGACGCTCGAGCGCGAGCGCGGCATCACCATCAAAGCGCAAACCGCCGCGCTGCAATACACCGCTCGCAACGGCCAAACCTATCAGCTCAACCTCATTGACACCCCGGGGCACGTGGATTTTTCGTACGAAGTGAGCCGCTCGTTGTCGGCGTGCGAGGGGTCGTTGTTGGTGGTGGACGCCAGCCAAGGCGTGGAGGCGCAAACGGTGGCCAACTGTTACACCGCTTTAGATCTTGGTGTGGAGGTGCTGCCGGTACTCAACAAAATGGACTTGCCGCAGGCCGACCCCGAGGGCGCGCGCGCCGAAATTGAAGACGTGATTGGCATTGACGCCAGTGGCGCCATTGCCTGCTCAGCCAAAACCGGCATGGGCATCGACGACATTTTGGAGTTGGTGGTGCAACACGTACCGCCACCACGCGGCAACCCCGAGGGGCCACTGCGCGCCATGATCATCGACAGCTGGTACGACGCCTACGTGGGCGTGGTGATGCTGGTGCGTGTGGTAGACGGCGAACTGCAGCGTGGCGATCGCATCAAACTTATGGCCACGGACGTGCAACACGAGGCCAACGCCATTGGCGTGTTTACCCCGGCCAACCAGCCACGCGAATCGTTAAAAGCCGGCGAGGTGGGCTACATCATTGCCGGCATCAAAGAGCTCAGCAGCGCGCGGGTGGGTGACACCGTCACGCGTGTCAAGGCCGGCAGCGGGGGTGCCGCTTACACCGCCACGCAGCCGTTGCCTGGTTTTAAAGAGATACAACCGCAAGTTTTTGCGGGCTTGTACCCCACCGAATCCAGTCAGTACGACGCGCTGCGCGACGCGCTAGAAAAGTTGCGCCTCAACGACGCGGCGCTGCGCTTTGAGCCCGAGGTCTCGCAGGCCTTGGGTTTTGGCTTTCGCTGTGGTTTTTTGGGCTTGCTGCACATGGAGATTGTGCAAGAGCGCCTTGAGCGTGAATTTGACCAAGAGCTTATTACCACCGCCCCAAGTGTGGTGTACCAAGTTGAGCTGGGCGATGGCAGCGTGGCGATGGTGGAGAACCCGTCCAAAATGCCCGAACAGGGCAAGATACGCGAGATTCGCGAACCCATTGTTAAGCTCAATTTGTATATGCCGCAAGCGTACGTGGGTGCGGTTATGACGCTGTGCGTGGGCAAACGCGGCGTACAAACCAACATGCAGTACCACGGCCGCCAAGTTATGCTGAGCTACGACATGCCGCTGGGCGAGATTGTGTTGGACTTTTTTGACAAGCTCAAGTCGGTAAGCCGGGGTTACGCCTCGATGGATTACGAGTTCAAAGATTACCAGGCCGCCGACGTGGTTAAGGTAGACATCTTGCTCAACGGCGAGCGCGTGGACGCGTTGTCCATCATCGTGCACCGTTCGCAAAGCGCCTACCGTGGCCGAGCGGTGGTGGCCAAAATGCGCGAGGTGATTGACCGCCAAATGTTTGATGTGGCGATTCAGGCAGCCATTGGCGCCAACATCATTGCACGCGAAACGGTTAAGGCCATGCGCAAAAACGTGCTGGCCAAATGCTACGGCGGCGACATCACACGCAAGCGTAAACTACTCGAAAAACAAAAAGCCGGTAAAAAACGCATGAAGCAAATTGGCACGGTTGAGGTGCCGCAAGAGGCGTTTTTGGCTATTTTGCAAGTGGAGGATTGATGCAAAAAACCATGGCCGCCGTCACGGCGGTGTTGCTCGGCGCTTTGGTGGCGTATTTGGCTGCGTGGTACATGGGCTGGTTGGTGGGCAACTTTGCCGCGGTGTTGATGCTGGCGGTACTGGTTTGTGGTGGGTATTGGTTGGCCGAAAAACTGCTGTTTTTGCCGCAACGCCGGCGTGCCCTGGCCCAGGCCGTGGCGCAGTGGCAGGCGCGCCAACAAAGCGCGGCCCGCGCCGGTGTGGTGGCAGACGCGCAGCCCGCGCCCGAAGCCGCGCAGTGGCTGCGCCAGCCGTGGTGGCTCGACTGGACTGCTGGCTTGTTTCCGGTGCTCTTGGTGGTGTTTGTGTTGCGCTCGTTTGTGGTTGAGCCTTTTCGTATTCCCTCGGGCTCCATGATCCCCACCTTGCACGTAGGCGATTTGATATTGGTCAACAAATTCACGTACGGCTTGCGTCTGCCCGTGTTTGATGTGGAGTTGGTGCCCAACCAGCGCCCCGCGCGTGGCGATGTGGTGGTGTTTCGCTATCCACCGCAGCCAAGCCTAGACTACATTAAGCGGGTGGTGGGTGTGCCGGGTGATACGGTAACGTATCGCAACAAGTCGCTCACCGTCAACGGTCAGCCGGTTGCCAAAACGGCGCAGGGTCAGTATCTTGACAAAGGCAACATGCGCTACAGCAACCTGTTTGTCGAGCAACTCGGCGGCGTGTCGCACCAGGTGCTCAACGACGCCGACCGCCCCGCGTTTTTGGCCGGTGTTGACCGTTTTCCCCAGCGCGACCAGTGCCAGTATTTTGTCGACGGGGTCAGCTGCAAGGTGCCCACCGACCAGTACTTTGTCATGGGTGACAACCGCGACAACTCGCTGGACTCGCGCTACTGGGGCTTTGTGCCGCGTGACCACTTAGTGGGCAAAGCCTTTTTTGTGTGGATGAATTTTGGCGACCTCAGTCGCATTGGGGGCGTGCAGTGAAACCACCCGTGCAGGCCTTGGCGCAATTGCGTCAAGCCCTGGGCGTGCCGTGGCACAACGAGGCGCTGCTGCACCAAGCGCTGCGTCATCGCAGCAGCGGGCCTGGTCACAACGAGCGCCTCGAGTTTTTGGGTGATGCGGTGCTTAACTTGGCGGTGGCCGATTTGCTTTACCAGCGCTGCCAGAGCATGAGCGAAGGCGATTTGTCGCGTGTGCGTGCGCACCTGGTGCGCCAAGAAACGCTGGCACAGTTGGCGCATCAACTGGGTGTGCCGGCGTGCTTGGTGCTAAGCGAGGGTGAGGCGCGCTCGGGCGGGCGCCAGCGCCCCTCGCTGTTGGCTGATGCCGTTGAGGCATTGCTGGGCGCGGTGTATTTGGACCAAGGAGCAACCGCCGCGCAGCGCGTGGCCGCTGGCTGGTTTGCCAACATCGACTTTGCCAGCAGCGCCCAAACATTTGGCAAAGACGCCAAAACCGCGTTGCAAGAGTGGCTGCAAGCCCGCGGGCGTGGGTTGCCCAAGTACGAGGTGGTGGCCACGCACGGTTTGGCGCATCAACAACAATTTGAGGTGGCCTGCCAGCTTGGTGACGACACCCGATGCGGCACCGGCTTGGGCCCGTCGCGCCGGGCCGCCGAGCAGGCCGCGGCGTCTATGCTGCTTGAGCAACTGCTCAATGGGCCGGAGCCCGGGCATGACTGAGCCGGCGGCACCCCTGCGCTGCGGGCGCTTGGCCATCGTGGGGCAACCCAACGTCGGCAAGTCCACCTTACTCAATGCCTTGATTGGGCAAAAGCTCAGCATCACCTCGCGTAAGGCACAAACCACCCGCCACCAGTTGCAGGGGGTACGCACCCAAGGCGAGGCCCAGTTTGTTTTTGTTGACACACCAGGTTTTCAAACGCGCCACGCCAACGCCTTAAACCGCACGCTCAACCGCACCGTAACCGCCGTCTTGGGCGGCGTGGACGCGGTGTTGTTTGTGGTGCAGGCGGGGCGCTTTGACTTGGCCGATGCCAAGGTGCTTGATTTACTCGACCCCGCCATTCCCACGCTGTTGCTGGCCAACAAGCTCGACAAAGTGCATCGTCGCGCCGACTTGTTGCCGTGGTTGCGCGACATGCAAAGCCGTTTTGACTTTGTGCATTTGTTGCCCATGTCGGCCAAAAAACCCGCCGATATTCAAACCGTGCTCAAGCTCTGTGGCCCTTTGCTGCCCGAGCAGCCGTGGTTGTTTGAGGCCGACGACCTCACCGACCGCAGCGAGCGCTTTTTGGCCTCTGAAATGGTGCGTGAAAAACTCTTTCGTCTCACGGGTGACGAGTTGCCTTACACCTCTACCGTGGTAATCGACGAATTCAAACTCGAAGGTAGCATGCGCCGAATCGCCGCCACCATTGTGGTCGAGCGCGAGGGGCACAAGGGCATGGTGATAGGCGCCGCGGGCGAGCGCCTCAAGCGCATCGGCACAGAGGCCAGGCAAGAACTCGAGCGTCTGTTTGACGGCAAGGTGTTTTTGCAGCTATGGGTTAAGGTGCGATCGGGCTGGCACGACAACGAGGCGCGCGTGCGCAGTTTTGGGTACGAGTAATGGCCAGGGCCCGTGTGCTAGACCAACCCGGCTACGTGCTGCACCGGTACGACTGGAGCGAGCACAGCGCCATTGTTGAAGTCTTTACCCGCGATCACGGCCGCGTGGCGTTGGTGGCCAAGGGTGTTAAGCGCCCGGCCTCGCAGTTGCGTGCGGTGCTGCTGCCGCTGCAGCCGTTGCTGCTTGCTTACAGCGGAGACGCCGAGGTGCGCACCCTAACCTCGGCTCACTGGAGCGGTGGCCATGTGATGCCGCGCGGTGAGCCGCTGCTGGCGGGCTTTTACCTTAATGAACTGGTGTTACGCCTGTTGGCGCGGGACGATCCCTACCCCAGTTTGTATGCGGTTTACGAGCAGGCGGTGGCGGCGCTGCCGCGGGTGAACGCGCCTGGGGCGGTGCTGCGCGCGTTTGAGCTTAAGTTGTTGCAGGCCATGGGGGTGTTGCCGCTGCTGTCGCAGCAAGGGGCCACGCTGGCCGAGGTGCAGCCCTTGCTGCGCTACCGCCTACAGCCCGAGTTGGGACTGGTCGAGGCCAGCGATCAAACACCGGGGTTGGCGGGGCGCGAGTGGCTGGCGCTGCGCGATGCCATGCAGGCCGATTGGCAAACGCTTTGTGTGACTTGTGCTGCGCTTGACGCCACACTGCGCCAAGTGGTGCGGCCCTTGTTGCAGCACCACAGCGGGCTGGCGCATTTTTCTACCCGCCAAATGTGGACCCAGGCGCAGCAAATGAGCCCGGCCTCGCGTCGGGTTGACGCCACCGAGGAGGTCTCGTCATGACTCGGTTATCCGTTAACGTTAACAAAGTGGCGTGGCTGCGCAACGCGCGTCACTTAACCATTCCCAACGTATGCGAGCTGGCCACGGTGGCGCTGCAAGCGGGGGCGCACGGCATTACGGTTCACCCGCGTCCGGACGAACGCCACATTCGGCGTCAAGATGTGTGGGATTTGGCCGAGGTGCTCAAAGCCTGGCCTCAAGCCGAGTACAACATCGAGGGCAACCCCTTGCACAACCTGATGCCTTTGGTTGAGGCGGTGCGGCCACACCAATGCACCCTGGTGCCCGATGCGCAAGACCAAGCCACCTCAGACCACGGCTGGCGCATGCCGGACGACTTGCCGGTGCTACGCCCCTTGGTGGCCCAATTGCGCCATTGGGGTGTGCGCGTCAGTTTGTTTATGGACGCCGATGCCGCGGCCATGGCCGATGTGGCCAGCTTGGGCGTGCAGCGGGTGGAGTTGTACACCGAATCGTACGCCCGCGCCTTTGCCCAGGGCCCCGATGCGGCGCAAGCCGAAATCGCGCGTTTTGTGCAGGCCGCTCAAGCCGCGCAAGCCGTGGGGCTGGGGGTAAACGCCGGGCACGACCTGAATCGGCATAACCTCAACCCGTTTTTGCGCCATGTACCCGGGGTGCTTGAGGTGTCAATTGGCCATGCGTTGGTGGCCGATGCGTTGCAGTTGGGCATGGCCGAGGCAGTTGCCGCCTACATGCGCGAGTTAACCCCGTGACTGTGGGCATCGGCACCGACCTGTGCGACGTGCGACGTGTACGTGCAACCTTTGAACGCCACGGTGTGCGCTTTAGCCAACGCGTGTTGGGCCCGAACGAGATCAAGGAGTGGCAGCGCCGCTGCCAGCGCCACCCCGAACGTGGGTTGCGCTACCTCGCCACGCGCTTTAGTGCCAAAGAGGCGTTTAGCAAAGCCATTGGGTTGGGCATGCGCATGCCCATGACATGGCGCGCCTGCGAAATTCTTAACCACCCTTCGGGCGCGCCATACATTTGCTTGCATGGTGCCTTGGCCGACTGGATGGCCCAGCGCCAATGGCACGCACTGGTCAGCGTAAGCGACGAGACCGACTACGTGAGCGCCACGGTTTGGGTACAAGCTGCTGCGGCACCCCGGGCCTAACCCTTTTTTGTCTGACCAAGCTCAATACTCATGATGCACGCGCCTTTACTGATCGACGTGGCGGGCACCACGCTCACCCCACACGAACGCGACCGACTGCGCCACCCCTTGGTTGGCGGGGTTACGTTGTTTGCGCGCAACTGGCACAGCCGTCACCAACTGACGCGGCTGTGTCAATCCATTAAGCGGGCGCGCCCTGACGCGTTGATTGCCGTGGACCACGAGGGCGGGCGGGTGCAGCGTTTTCAAACCGACGGCTTTACGCCGTTGCCCGCCATGCGTCAATTGGGTGCGCACTGGCGCCGTGCCCAAGGGCAGGCCGGCGCCTCGGCGTTGGCGGCCATGGACATGGCCACGGCTTGCGGCTTGGTATTGGCCGCCGAGCTGCGGGCCTGCGGCGTGGACATGAGCTTCACCCCTGTGCTGGATTTGGACCATGGACGTAGCGCCGTTATTGGCGACCGGGCGTTTGACGCCGACCCGCGTGTGGTGACGGCGTTGGCGCGCGCTTTGGCGCTTGGCCTGGCGCAAGCGGGCATGGCCGCGTGTGGCAAACACTTTCCGGGGCATGGCTACGCGCAAGCCGATTCGCACGTGGCCGAGCCGGTTGACCCGCGTAGCCTAGCCACCTTGCTGCGCCAAGATGCGATGCCTTATGGCCATTTGCGTAGCGCCTTGGCCGCCGTGATGCCGGCCCACGTGGTCTACCCGGCGGTGGATGGGCGAGCCGCCGGCTTTTCGCGCACGTGGCTGCAGCACATCCTAAGGCAGCAGTTGGGCTTTACCGGGGCGATTTTTAGCGACGACTTAAGCATGGCTGGCGCGCGCGTTATTGACGGTGTGGCCGTAGACACCACCACGGCAGCCTTGGCGGCGCTAGAGGCCGGCTGCGACCTGGTGTTGCTGTGCAATCAGTCGGTGGTTAACCACGGCGCCCCGATTGACGATTTAATCGAGGGCATGGCCGCGGCATGGGCGTGTGGTCGTTGGCAGCCCAGCGATGCCAGCGAAATGCGCCGCCAGGCCCTGTTGCCGCGCCAAGCCGCGCTGGATTGGGACGCGTTGATGCAAGACGCGCGCTACCAACAAGCCCTGGCCATGTTGGCCACGCTCGGTTAGTCCGTTACCACCTCAGCCGATTGCCGGGTCAGCATGGCCAGCGCGTGTGCCAACGTTTGACGCATCTCGCGGCGGTCGCAAATCATGTCAACCGCGCCTTTTTCAAGCAAAAACTCGGCGCGTTGAAACCCCGGCGGCAGCGTCACGCGCACCGTGTTTTCAATCACGCGTGGCCCGGCAAAGCCAATCAGCGCCTTGGGCTCGGCAATCACCAAGTCGCCGATAAAGGCAAAGCCCGCGCTCACGCCGCCCATGGTGGGGTCGGTCAATACGCTGATGTAGGGCAACCGCCGCTTGGCCAAGCGCACCAGGGCGGCGTTGGTTTTGGCCATTTGCAGCAGCGACATCAGGCCCTCTTGCATGCGTGCGCCGCCGCTGGCGGTGATGCACACAAACGCGCAACGTTGTTCGATGGCGCGCTCCACACCACGCACAAACCGTTCGCCCACCACGCTGCCCATGCTGCCGCCCATGAACTCAAATTCAAAACACGCCATCACCACAGGTACACCCGCGCAGGTGCCACTTATTACCACCAGGGCGTCGGTTTCGCTGGTTTGCTTAAGTGCTTCTTTAAGTCGCTCGGGGTACTTGCGGCTGTCTTTAAACTTCAGCGCATCACTGGGGCGAACTTCTTGGCCCATTTCTTCGCGGCCTTCGGGGTCAAGTAGGGCATTCAGGCGCGCCCTTGCCCCCATGCGGTGGTGGTGGCCGCATTGCGGGCACACCTGAAGGTTCTTTTCTAAGTCGGTGCCGTACAGCACCGTGTCGCAACCGCCGCACTTGGCCCACACGCCTTGCGGTACCCCCCGTTTGTCGCCGGCGTTGGCGCGGGTAATGCCCGCGGGCAGCAACTTGTCAAACCATGACATCGCGACTCCTTAATTTAGGCCGTTACCGTGGGCAAGGCGTCCAGCGCATCACGGATTTCACTCAAAAATGTCCGCAGCGCGTGCGCCTGCTGTGGCGCAGGTGTGTGCTCGAGCAGCTCAATCAGGCGGCTGCCCATCACCACGGCGTCCGCGCTGCGCCCCACGGCGCAGGCACTGGCGGCATCGCGGATGCCAAAGCCCACCCCAACCGGAATTTTGACGTGTTGGCGTATGCGTGGCAGCATGGCCTCCACCTCGTCGGTGTTAAGGTGGCCCGCACCGGTTACGCCCTTGAGCGAAACGTAGTACACGTAGCCGCTGGCCAGCTGGGCCACGTGCGCCATGCGCGCCTCGGTGGAGGTGGGCGCGAGCAAAAAAATCAAATCCAAACCCGCTTGCTTCAGGCTTGCGGCAAAGGCTTCGCAGGACTCAGGCGGGTAGTCCACCACCAGCACGCCGTCCACACCGGCTTGCGCTGCCTCCCTCACAAAGGCCTCAGGGCCGTGCAACAAGTCAAAACGTTCAATGGGGTTGGCGTAGCCCATCAGCACCACCGGGGTGTGCGAATTGGTTTGCCTAAACGCTTGAACCATGTGCAACACCTGCACCATGCCCACTCCCTGGGCCAAAGCCGCTTCGCCGGCGCGTTGAATGGTGGGGCCGTCGGCCATGGGGTCAGAAAACGGCACGCCCAGCTCAATGATGTCGCAGCCGGCTTCGACCATGGCGTGCATCAAATCGGGGGTGGCCTCGGGGTGGGGAAACCCGGCCGTCACGTACGGAATCAGCGCTTTTCGCCCCTGAGCTTGCAGGGCGCTGAGGCAGGTGGCGATGCGGCTCATGGCTGCATGACCACCGGCGCAAAGCCCGCGCCCTTAACCCCCTGGCCCTGACACGAGGGCCGGCAGTAAAAGTCGGCGCCGCTTAGGTCGGCCACGGTGCCAATGTCTTTGTCACCCCGGCCCGAGAGGTTAACCAAAATCGACGCGGTGCTGGGCATGGAGGGGGCCAGCTTCATGGCGTACGCCACGGCGTGCGCCGATTCGAGCGCGGGGATGATGCCTTCAGTGCGGCACAGGTGATGAAACGCCGCCAGCGCCTCGGCGTCGGTGATGCCCACGTACTCGGCGCGTTTGATGTCGTGCAAGTAAGCGTGCTCGGGGCCGACACCGGGGTAGTCCAGCCCCGCGCTGACCGAATGCGTTTCGGTGATTTGCCCTTGCTCGTTTTGCAGCAAATAGGTGCGGTTGCCGTGCAGCACACCGGGTTGGCCGCGGCCAATTGAGGCCGCGTGTTTGCCGCTGTCCAGGCCTTCGCCGGCGGCCTCCACGCCAATCAGGCGTACCCCATGGTGGTCAATGTACGGATGAAAGATGCCCATGGCGTTGCTGCCACCGCCCACGCAGGCAATTACCGCATCGGGTTGTTGGCCGGCTAACGCAGGCATTTGCTCAATGCATTCTTTGCCAATCACACTTTGAAAATCGCGCACCATCATGGGGTAAGGGTGTGGGCCGGCCACCGTGCCAATAATATAAAAGGTGTCCTCCACGTGGGTCACCCAGTCGCGCAGCGCTTCGTTTAGCGCGTCTTTTAAGGTTTTGCTGCCCGAGTCCACCGGCACCACCTCGGCGCCAAGCAGCTTCATGCGGTAGACGTTGGGGCTTTGCCGTTTGACGTCTTCGCTGCCCATGTAAACCACGCACCGCAGGCCGTAGCGCGCGCAAATGGTGGCCGTGGCCACGCCGTGCTGACCGGCGCCGGTCTCGGCAATCACGCGTGGCTTGCCCATGCGTCGCGCCAGCATGGCCTGCCCGATGACGTTGTTGATTTTGTGCGCACCGGTATGGTTGAGGTCTTCGCGTTTAAGGTACACCTGCGCGCCACCGAGTTCTCGGCTTAGCCGCTCGGCGTGGTAAATGGGGCTGGGGCGGCCCACAAAATGGGCCAACTCGTAGGCAAATTCGGCAGCAAAGGCGGGGTCGGCTTTGGCCGCCTCGTAGGCTTGCTGCAGTTCGGCAATGGCGTAGGTTAGGGTTTCGCTAACAAAGTTGCCGCCATAGGGCCCAAAGTGGCCGCGGGCGTCGGGTTGTTGGTATGTGGTCATGAGGCGTTTTGAGATGGGTGATGGGCGGCGTGTACGGCCGCCACAAATTGCTGCATCAGGTTGGGGTTTTTGATGCCCTTGGCGTCTTCGACGCCACTGCTGACGTCAACCGCCCAGGGGCGCACCAAACGAACGCCATCGGCCGCGTTGGCAGGTGTGAGTCCACCAGACAAAACGACCCGACGGCTGGCGTTGAGTGCGGGCTGTGACCAATCGAAACCTCTCCAGTTAAAGCGTTGCCCGCTGCCTCCGTAGCCTTGTACGTGGGCGTCAAGCAGCAGCGCCTGCGCGCTGGCAAAGTGCTCAGCCCATTCTAAAAGATTGACTGTATCCGCCCCGGCTCCCACGGGAATACGCACCGCGCGCCAGTAGGGGCGCCCCCAGCGCTGGCAGTCCTCGGGCGATTCATCGCCGTGAAACTGCAAGGTGGCGTTAGGCACCGCGCGCAACGCCTGCTCAATGGCCTGCGGCTGGGCATTGACAAACAACAACACCGGCGTGACCGCCGCGGGAATGACCGTGGCCAGTTCGCGCGCGCGCTCGGCGGTAACGGCGCGGGCGCTGGGTGGGTACATCACCAGCCCAATGGCATCGGCACCCGCCTCGCACGCAGCGGCCACGTCGGCTGGCCGGGTTAGGCCGCAAATTTTGATTCGGGTACGGTGGGGCATGCCGCCTAGTGTAGCCAGTGGGCTCAGTCTCCTGGTAGCCAGCCTTGCGGCTCGTGGGTGGGCAGCCCCCAGTGTGCCGCATAGACGGGCCCCAAAAAATACAGCCCCTCGGCGGCAAAGGTGGGCGCGGCGGCGTCGCGGTTGCGCGCGGCCAGCACCTCGTGTAACCAGGCGGCAGGGCGGTTGCCTTTGCCCACCTGCAGCACGCAACCCAGGATGTTGCGAATCATGTGGTGCAAAAAGGCGTCGGCTTCAAAGTCAAAACGCCAGTAAGCGCCCACTTGCTTGACGCTGGCGCGGAGCATGGTTTTAACCGGTGAGGCGGCTTGGCATTGGGCCGCACGAAAAGACGAAAAATCGTGGGTGCCCAGCACAATTTGCAGCGCGTGCGCCATGGCGTGCAGGTTGAGCGGCTGAAACACCCACCCCACCCGCCCGTGCTCCAAGCTGGGGCGCACCGGTGACTGCAGCAGCACGTATGCGTACCGGCGTGATTGGGCGCTGCCTCGGGCATGAAAGCTTGGGGGCACCGGGTGCGCCCATTGCACCGCCACGTCATGGGGCAAGTGGCGGTTGGTGCCGCGTACCCAGGCTTGTAGCGGGCGGTTGGCTTCGGTGTCAAAGTGCACCACTTGCTGCAGTGCGTGCACGCCGGTGTCGGTGCGACCGGCGCACATCACCCGCGGCGGGGTGTCGTTAAGCAGCTGGCCAAGCGCGTGCTCGAGCCGGTCTTGCACCGTTTGGCCGCTGGGTTGGCTTTGCCAGCCGTGATAGGCGCCGCCCCAATAGCGCAGGCCCAACGCCACCCGCATGGGGTTAGGCCTGCAGCAACAGGCGCAGCATGCGCCGCAGCGGCTCGGCCGCCCCCCACAGCAACTGGTCGCCAATGGTAAAGGCCGACAGGTATTGCGCGCCCATGGCCATGGGGCGAATCCGCCCCACCGCAATGGTAAGCGTGCCCGTTACCGCCACGGGCGTGAGTTGCTGCATGGTGGCGTCGCGTTCGTTGGGTACCACCTTCACCCACGGGTTGTCTTGCGCAATCAGGGCTTCCACATCGGCTGGCGCGATGCTTTGCGTAAGTTTAAACATCAGCGCTTGGCTGTGGCAGCGCATGGCACCCACGCGCACGCACAGTCCGTCCACAGGAATAGCCGTGGCGTCAAACCCTTGGCCACGCCCCAAGATTTTGTTGGTCTCGGCCATGCCCTTGTACTCTTCGCGGCTGACGCCGTTGCCGAGGTCTTTGTCAATCCACGGGATGAGTGAGCCACCCAGCGGCACGCCAAAATGTTGCGTTTGATCGGGTGAGAGCGCGCGTTGCTTGGCAATAACGCCTTGGTCAATGGCCAAAATGGCACTGTGCGGATCGTCGAGCAACGGTTGCACCTCGGCGTGCAGCGTACCGAACTGATGGAGCAACTCGCGCATGTGTTGCGCCCCGCCACCACTGGCGGCCTGGTAGGTTTGGGTGCTCATCCATTCCACCAAACCGGCTTTGAACAAAGCCCCCACGCCCATGAGCATGCAGCTCACGGTGCAGTTGCCGCCAATCCAATCGCGCCCGCCGCGCGCCATGGCTTGCTCAATCACGGGCAGGTTGACCGGGTCAAGCACAATCACCGACTCGGGTGCCATGCGCAGGGTCGAGGCCGCGTCAATCCAGTGGCCCTTCCAGCCGGCTTGGCGCAGCGGCGCATAGACTTGGGTGGTGTAGTCGCCGCCTTGGGCGGTAAGAATGATGTCGCAACGCGCCAGCGCTTTGAGGTCGTGCGCATCGGCCAGCGTGGCGTGCGCGCCCGGCACCTGAGGGGCCGCGCCGCCGGCGTTTGAGGTAGAAAAAAACTGCGTCTCGCAGTGCGCAAAGTCACCCTCGGCCTGCATGCGTTGCATCAGCACGGAACCCACCATGCCGCGCCATCCAACCACCCCCACCAACTGAGCCATCACAACCTCAAAACACGGGACAAACAGCCTTGTATTGTAGGGTGGGGGCAGGCCGAGCCTGACGCAGGGCTCAGCGCAGCGCGGCCAATACCGCGTCGCCCATGGCCGAGGTGCTGACTGCGGTTTCGCCCGCTAGGGCAATATCGGCGGTGCGCCAGCCCTGGGCCAGCACAGTTTGCACCGCGTCTTCGACCCGTTTGGCCGCGTCTGGCATGCCCAGCGAGTGGCGCAACATCATGGCCGCCGACAAAATGGTGGCCAGTGGGTTGGCCATTCCTTTGCCGGCAATGTCGGGTGCGCTGCCGTGGCTGGGTTCGTACAAGCCTTTGTTGTTGGCGTCAAGTGAAGCCGAAGGCAGCATACCAATCGAGCCCGTGAGCATAGACGCCTCGTCTGAGAGGATGTCGCCAAACATGTTGCCCGTGACGACCACGTCAAAGCGCTTGGGCTCTTTAACCAGTTGCATCGCGGCGTTGTCCACGTACATGTGGTCCAGCGTCACGTCGGGGTACTGCGCGCCCACTTCGGTAACCACGTCTTTCCATAGTTGGAAGGTTTCAAGCACGTTGGCTTTGTCCACGCTGGTGACGCGCCGCTGACGCCCGCGCGCGGCGGTAAACGCCACGTGCGCGATGCGCTCGATTTCGGGGCGGCTGTAGCGCATGGTGTCAAACGCTTCTTCGGCACCCGGAAAGTGCCCATCGGTGGCGGTGCGGCGGCCACGCGGCTGACCAAAGTAAATGTCACCGGTAAGCTCGCGAATAATAAGGATGTCAAGCCCAGCCACCAGCTCGGGCTTAAGGCTTGAGGCCGCCGTGAGCTGCTCGTAGCAAATGGCGGGGCGCAGGTTGGCAAAAAGCCCCAAATGTTTGCGCAGCCCCAAGATGGCTTGCTCGGGACGAAGCGCGCGCTCGAGTTGGTCGTATTTCCAGTCACCGACGGCACCAAAGAGTACCGCGTCAGCGGCTTGAGCCAGCGCCAGCGTTGCCGGTGGCAGAGGATGGCCGTGTAGGTCGTAGGCGGCACCGCCCACGGGCGCTTCCTCCAGTTGCAAATTCAGGTCAAGCGCGCGCAGTACTTTGGTGGCCTCGGCCATGATTTCGGGGCCAATGCCGTCGCCGGCCAGTAGGGCAATGCGTTTCATGGTGGGATGTGTCAGTTCAGTTGGGGGGTGGCGGCCAGCCAGGGCTTTTGTAGCAGGCGTTGGGCCTCGTATTGGGCAATGGCGTCGGCGTGTTGCAGCGTCAGGCCAATGTCGTCCAGCCCGTTAAGCAGGCAATGGCGACGAAAGGGTTCCACGTCAAAAGGCAGCGCCTCACCCTGAGGCAGCACCACGTGCTGGGCCTGCAGGTCAATGGTGAGCTCGTAGCCAGGAAACGCCGCAGCCTCGTGAAATAGGCGTTCAATCTGCCGCGCTGGCAAGGCAATGGGCAGCAGGCCGTTTTTGAAGCAGTTGTTAAAAAAGATATCGGCAAAGCTCTCGGCGATGAGGGCGCGAAAACCGTATTGCTGTAGGGCCCACGGTGCGTGTTCGCGCGAGGAGCCGCAGCCAAAGTTTTTGCGTGCCAGCAGCACACTGGCGCCTTGGTAGCGCGGTTGATTAAGCACAAAATCGGGGTTGGGCTTACGTTGCGCCGGGTCTTGGCCGGGTTCGCCTGGGTCAAGGTAGCGCCACGCGTCAAACAGGTTGGGGCCAAAGCCGGTGCGGTGAATGCTTTTTAAAAACTGTTTGGGGATGATGGCATCGGTATCCACGTTATCCCGGTCCATCGGGGCCACCAGCCCCTTGTGTACTGTAAAGGCCTGCATGTTGAATCCTTAGCTGAACTGACGCACGTCAACAAAATGGCCATGCACCGCCGCGGCCGCAGCCATGGCGGGGCTGACCAAGTGGGTGCGGCCACCGGCGCCTTGGCGCCCCTCAAAATTGCGGTTGCTGGTGCTCGCGCAGCGCTCGCCGGGCTCAAGTCGGTCGGCGTTCATGGCCAGACACATGCTGCAGCCGGGCTCGCGCCACTCAAAACCAGCGGCCTTAAAAATGTCGTGCAGCCCTTCGGCCTCGGCCTGGGCTTTGACCAAGCCCGACCCTGGCACCACCAAGGCCAGTTTGACGTTGGCGGCAACCTTGCGCCCTAGGTTCTTCACCACGGCGGCGGCCACGCGCATGTCCTCAATGCGGCTGTTGGTGCAGCTGCCAATGAACACTTTGTCCACGTGCACGTCGGTTAAGGCCTTGCCGGGTTGCAGGCCCATGTAGGCTAGGGCTTTTTCGGTGGCGTCGCGGCGCGAAGCGTCTTTGATGCGATCGGGGTCGGGTACCTTGTCGCCCACGCCCAGCACCATCTCGGGCGAGGTGCCCCACGTTACTTGCGGGGACAAGTCCGATACGTCCAACTCAACCACGTGGTCAAAGGCCGCGTCGGCATCGGAGTGCAGCGTGCGCCAGTGGGCTTGGGCAGCGTCCCACGTGGCGCCGGTGGGGGCAAAGGGCCGCCCCTTTACGTACTGCAACGTGGTCTCGTCCACCGCCACCAACCCGGCACGGGCGCCGGCCTCAATGGCCATGTTGCACACGGTCATGCGGCCTTCCATACTAAGGGCGGCAATGGCGGGTCCGCCAAATTCAATGGTGTAGCCGGTGCCGCCAGCGGTGCCAATGCGGCCAATAATGGCCAGCACGATGTCTTTGGCGCTGCAACCCTTGGGCAGTTTGCCAGTGACGCGAACCAGCATGTTTTTTGCTTTTTTGGCAATCAGCGTTTGGGTGGCCAGTACGTGCTCGACTTCGCTGGTGCCAATGCCATGCGCCAGCGCGCCAAACGCCCCGTGCGTTGAGGTGTGCGAGTCGCCGCACACCACCGTCATGCCTGGTAGCGTGGCGCCGTTTTCGGGGCCCATCACGTGCACGATGCCTTGCCGCTTAGACAGAAACGGAAAGTAAGCCGCCGCACCAAATTGGCCAATGTTGCGGTCAAGTGTGGTGACTTGCTCTTTGCTGATGGGGTCGGTGATGCCGTCGTACCCCAAATTCCAGTCGGTGGTGGGGGTGTTGTGGTCGGCCGTGGCCACCACCGACGACGCCCGCCACACCTTGCGCCCGGTTTGACGTATACCCTCGTAGGCTTGCGGACTGGTGACCTCGTGCACCAGGTGGCGGTCGATGTACAGCAAGGCCGTGCCGTCCGCCTCTTGGCGGACCACATGCTCGTCCCAAATTTTGTCGTAAAGGGTGCGCCCCATAAAGTGGTCTCCGGGTTAGGAGCGCAATTTTAACGAGCCCTTAGCTGCGTGCTGCAATCTCCGGGACGTCGCGCGCCACCGCACCCGAATAAAGCTGACGCGGTCGGCCGATTTTGTACTCGGGGTCGCCAATCATCTCGTTGAGCTGGGCAATCCAGCCCACGGTGCGGGCCAGAGCAAAAATTCCGGTGAACAAATCCACCGGAATGCCAATGGCGCGCTGCACGATACCCGAGTAAAAGTCAACGTTGGGGTAGAGCTTGCGCTGCACGAAGTAATCGTCCTCCAGGGCGATTTTCTCTAGCGCCATGGCCAGCTTGAGCAGCGGGTCGTTTTCTAGGCCCAACTCGCCAAGCACCTCGCGGCAGGTTTCTTGCATAAGCTTGGCGCGCGGGTCGTAGTTTTTGTACACGCGGTGGCCAAAGCCCATTAACCGGACGCTGGAGTTTTTGTCTTTGACTTGATCAATGAAGGTGCCGATTTTTTCCACGCCACCCATGGCCTGAATTTCTTGCAGCATGTTTAGGCACGCCTCGTTGGCGCCACCGTGGGCTGGGCCCCACAGGCAGGCCACCCCAGCGGCGATGGCAGCAAATGGGTTGGTGCCCGACGAGCCGCACAACCGCACCGTGGAGGTGGAGGCATTTTGTTCGTGGTCGGCGTGCAAAATAAAAATGCGGTCCAGCGCACGCTCGACAACGGGGCTTACCACGTAGTCTTCGCAGGGGGTGCCAAACATCATGTGCAAAAAGTTGCCGGTGTACGACAAGCTGTTGCGCGGGTACATGTAGGGTTGGCCGGCTTTGTACTTATAAGCCATGGCCACCAGTGTGGGCATTTTGGCAATCAAACGAATCGCCGCAATGTGCCGGTGCTCGGGGTTGTTGATGTCGGTGCTGTCGTGGTAGAAGGCCGACATACCGCCCACCAGCCCGGTAAGCACGGCCATGGGGTGCGCGTCGCGCCGAAAGCCACGCATGAAGTATTGCATTTGCTCGTGCACCATGGTGTGGTGTGTCACGAGATGGTTGAAGTCTGATTTTTGTTTGGCGTTGGGCAGTTCACCGTTGAGCAGGAGGTAGCACACCTCTAGGTAATCGCATTGGGTGGCCAGTTGCTCAATCGGGTAGCCGCGGTAGAGCAGTTCTCCCTTGTCGCCGTCGATGTAGGTAATGGTGGACTGGCACGACGCGGTGGACAGAAAACCGGGGTCGTAGGTAAACATGCCGGTTTGGCCATAGAGCTTGCGAATGTCGATCACATCGGGCCCGATGTTGCCGCTGTAGACGGGCATTTCGATGTCAGCGGCGCCGTTTGAGAACGACAACTTGGCTTGGTAGTCAGAAAGTTTCATGGTTTCCTCCGTTAAGGGGCAAGGGCGCCAGCCGGGGTTGGACGCATCATCGCCAGCACGTCGTGAGCAGCCTGAGGCCAGGCTTGGGGCGCCGACGCGCGCCCCAGCAATTGATCGAGTAAGTCGTTGTCGGCCAAATCCAGCAACACATCCAGGCCTTGCTGGTGATGCCGCGTGAGTTGGTGTTGGTGGCGGGTAAAAAACCGCTCAATCAATAAATCGTTTTCCAGCAGCCCGCGCCGACTGCGCCAGCGCAGTCGGCTAAGCTCCGTCGCCGTCAGCGGCGTGTCAAAGGGGGCGCTGGGATGGGGGGTCACTACACCGCTCGGCTCACCATGAGCTCTTTGATTTTGCCAATGGCTTGGGTGGGGTTGAGGCCTTTGGGGCAAACGTCCACGCAGTTCATGATGGTGTGGCACCGGAACAGGCGGTAGGGGTCTTCAAGGTTGTCCAACCGCTCGGCAGTGGCCTGGTCGCGGCTGTCGGCAATAAAGCGGTAGGCTTGCAACAGCCCTGCCGGGCCCACGAATTTGTCGGGGTTCCACCAAAAACTGGGGCAGCTGGTGGAGCAGCTGGCACAAAGAATGCACTCGTACAGGCCGTCGAGTTGGTCGCGGTCTTGAGGCAGCTGCAGGCGCTCTTTTTCGGGTGGTTGGGTGTGGTTAACCAAATACGGCTTAACCGAGTGGTACTGCTGAAAAAACAGCGTCATGTCAACAATGAGGTCACGCACCACGGGCAGCCCGGGCAGGGGCTTGAGCACAATGGTTTGGGGCAGGGTGCGCATGTTGGTTAAACATGCCAAGCCGTTCTTGCCGTTGATGTTCATGGCGTCTGAGCCACACACCCCTTCGCGGCACGAGCGGCGAAACGCCAGGGTGGGGTCCACCGACTTGAGTTTGATCAGCGCATCCAGCAGCATGCGTTCGCTGCCGTCGAGTTCGAGCTCGATGGTTTGCATGCGCGGCTTGTCGTCTTGGTCGGGGTCGTAGCGATAGATTTTGAACGTGCGGGTGTTGCTCATGTGTCTTCTCCGTGTGCGTTGAAGCGGGCACCAATTAAAAGGTTCGTACCTTGGGCGG
Source organism: Burkholderiaceae bacterium (assembly GCA_038125525.1). GTDB lineage: Bacteria > Pseudomonadota > Gammaproteobacteria > Burkholderiales > Burkholderiaceae_C > RS62. Next base: position 23,412 of record JAYPEA010000003.1, read on the forward strand.
CACCGACTCCACCGTGAGGGGCTTGAGGTTAACGGCCTTGTAACTTAATCGATTGCCTTGGCTGTGCCACAGCGTGTGCTTCATCCACTCGGCGTCGTTACGCCCCAGCGGGTGCTGGGCGTCGTCGGCATCGCGCTCGTAGTCTTTTACGGTGTGGGCACCGCGGCATTCGTGACGCGCCGCGGCCGACTCCATGGTGGCTTGGGCGCACTCAATCAGGTTGGCCACTTCCAGGGCTTCAATTCGCGCGGTGTTGAACACCTTGGAGTTGTCTTTGAGGCCAATGGCTTGGGCACGTTCGCGCAACGCGGCGATTTTGGCCACGCCCTCATCCATGCTGGCCTGGGTGCGAAAGACCCCCGCGTGCTGCTGCATGGCCGCGCGGATGTCGTTGGCCACGTCTTGGGCGTATTCGCCATTGGGATTGGCGTCAAGTTTGGCCAATCGCGCCAGCGACGCGTCCGCCGCGTCAGCAGGCAGGTCGGGAAACTCGCGCCCTTTGGGATGGTTGGCCACCAGGTGGTTGCCGGCGGCTCGACCGAACACCAGCAAGTCGAGCAGCGAGTTGGTGCCCAGCCGGTTGGCCCCATGCACGCTCACGCACGAGCACTCGCCCACGGCGTACAAGCCGGGTACCACGTCTTGGCCACCCTCACCATTGGGCGTAACCACCTGACCGTTGATGTTGGTGGGAATGCCGCCCATTTGGTAGTGAATGGTGGGCACCACGGGTATTGGCTCGCGGGTGATGTCCACGTTGGCAAAGTTCACCCCAATTTCATAAACCGAAGGCAACCGTTTGTGAATGGTCTCGGCGCCTAAGTGATCGAGTTTGAGCAAGACGTGATCTTTGTTTGGTCCGCAGCCTCGCCCCTCTTTGATTTCTTGGTCCATGCAGCGCGACACAAAATCGCGTGGGGCGAGGTCTTTGAGGGTAGGCGCGTAGCGCTCCATGAAGCGTTCGCCGTTGCTGTTGAGCAGCACGGCGCCTTCGCCGCGGCAGCCCTCGGTCAGCAGCACGCCGGCCCCAGCCACGCCGGTGGGGTGAAACTGCCAAAACTCCATGTCTTCGAGCGGAATGCCGGCACGCGCAGCCATGCCCAAGCCGTCACCGGTGTTGATGTAAGCGTTGGTTGAGGCGGCAAAGATGCGGCCTGCCCCACCCGTGGCCAGCAGCGTGGTGTGCGCCTGCAGCAGGTACACGTCACCGGTTTCCATCTCCAGCGCCGAGACACCCAGCACCTCACCGTTGGCACCGCGAATCAAATCAAGCGCCATCCATTCCACAAAAAAGGTGGTGCGTGCAGCCAAGTTTTGCTGGTACAGCGTGTGCAGCATGGCATGGCCCGTGCGGTCAGCTGCGGCGCAGGCCCGTTGCACCGGCTTTTCGCCGTAGTTGGCGGTGTGCCCGCCAAATGGCCGTTGGTAGATGGTGCCGTCGGCGTTGCGGTCAAACGGCATGCCAAAGTGCTCAAGCTCGTACACCACCTTGGGCGCCTCGCGGCACATGAATTCAATGGCATCTTGGTCGCCCAGCCAGTCCGAGCCCTTGACGGTGTCGTAAAAGTGGTAGTGCCAGTTGTCTTCGGACATGTTGCCCAGGCTGGCACCGATACCGCCTTGCGCGGCCACGGTGTGTGAGCGGGTGGGAAACACCTTGGACAGCACGGCCACGTTGAGCCCAGCGCGCGCCAGTTGCAGCGAGGCACGCATGCCGGAGCCCCCCGCGCCGACAATGATCACGTCGAAGCGTCGCTTAGGAAGTTGGGCGGTTTGCGTCATGTCTTAAATTCTCCACAGCACTTGCAGTGTCCAGCCGGCGCACCCGGCCAGCCATACCAAGGTAAGGGCATGCAGCGCCAGGCGCACCCCTTGCGGTTTCACGTAGTCCATCCAGATGTCTCGCATGCCAACCCACACGTGGTAGATGAGCGAGGCCACCACGGCAAAGGTTAGAAATTTCATCCAGCCGGCGGCAAAAATGCTCGACCACGTGGCGTACGAGATGGGCCCTTGGGTGAGCACCAATTGCACCAACACCAGCAGGGTAAACAGGGTCATGAGGGCGGCGGTCACGCGCTGGGCCAGCCAGTCGCGCAGGCCGTAGTGGGCCCCTACAACCACGCGTTTGGAGAGGTTTGAGTCAGTCATGTTGAGTCGGTAAATGATGGGTTAGTACACGCCAAAGAGCTTGGCGCCAAGCAGCACGGTAAGTGCCAGGCTAAGCACCAAAGTGGCTTGCGCCGAGGCCCGGCCAAAGCTTTTCGTCACGCTGTGGGTGATATCCATGAACACATGCCGCACGCCCGCGAGCAAATGGTGCAAAAACGCCCACAACAAGGCCAGCACCACCAGTTTGATGAGCGCGCCAGGCAGCACACCCACGCCGTGGCTTAGGGCGGCGGTTAAGGCCTCGTAGCTGAGTTCGGAGGTGACCGAGCGGTCAAACATCCAAATCAAAAAGGGCAGCAGCACAAACATCAGCGCACCGCTGATGCGGTGCAAGATGGAAACCCATCCGGCCGCGGGTAGCCGGTAGGTGGGTAAGTCGCGCAGCGCGTTGATGTTGCGAAAGGTTTTGGGGTGAGATGGCATAGACAACAACCTGTTGGCTCAATGGTGAACACACGATTCATTCGACCGAGGCGGCCGGTGAATCCCGAGTGATTGTAGGAGCATGCGCAATGACCATTTACTGCAATTCGTTGCGGTAGTGATGGTGCTCGGTGCGGTACAGCCCACGCCGCAGCTCCATGGCTTGATCGTTGTAAGTGTAGGCCACGCGCTCCACGCTGAGCAGCGGTGTCGCCGGCGTGACGCGCAACCAGTGTGCCGCCTCTGCGGTGGGCAGCACGGCGCGAATTTTTTCTTCGGCACGCACCATTCGCACGCCAAACGCTGACTCAAACAAACCGTACAGCGGCCCCTGGTGGCTGGTAAGGCGCTCTTGCGTAAGCCCCTTAAAGGGTGCCGCCGGCAGCCACAGCGCTTCGTAAATGGTTGGCACTTGCTCAAAGCTGAGCACCCGTTGCACCTGCCACACCGAGTCACCGCTGCGCAGGCCAAGGGTGCGCGCCACATCGGCGCTGGCGCGCATTTTTTTGCACTCAATCACGTGGCGTTGCCCCGGTGTGCTGACGCCGCTGGCCGCGGCATCGGCGTGCAGCCGCAAAAAGCGATGCTGCACCTGACGTTGGGCGTGCGTGGCCACGTATGTGCCACGCCCTTGGCGGCGCACCAGCAGGTTGTCGGTGGCCAATTCGTCAATGGCTTTGCGCACCGTGCCTTGGCTCACCCCGTAGCGGGTGGCCAAATCGATTTCGCTGGGTATCAGTTCGCCGGGGCGCCACTCGCCGCCCTGCAGACTTTGCAAGATGAGTTGCTTAATTTGTTGGTAAAGCGGACTAAATGCCGGCGCGCCCACATCGGTGTTGGCCGAAGGGCCAACCGCGCCTTGTGTAAAAGAGGCAGGGCTAGGGGCTCGCATCGGTTAATCATATCTTATATAAGACACAAGACAAGTTGACGAAAACCCTTGGACAAACTAAACTGGTGCAGTTGTTTTGCCCCAATAGGTCGGGGCAACCGTCCACTTCTCGGAGTCCACCCACATGAGCAAAACCCCCGTGCGCGTCGCCGTCACCGGTGCCGCAGGTCAAATTGGCTACGCCCTGTTGTTTCGCATTGCCTCAGGCGAAATGTTGGGCAAAGACCAGCCTGTGATTCTTCAGTTGCTTGAAATCCCCGACGAGAAGGCGCAAAAGGCGCTCAAGGGCGTGATGATGGAGTTGCAGGACTGCGCCTTTCCGTTGCTGGCGGACATGCAAGCCCACAGCGATCCGGTGCAGGCCTTTAAAGACACCGACTACGCGCTGCTGGTAGGTGCTCGTCCGCGTGGCCCAGGCATGGAGCGCGCCGACTTGTTGGCCGCAAACGCGCAAATTTTTACCGCACAAGGCAAGGCACTCAATGCCTCGGCCAGCCGTCAAGTTAAGGTATTGGTGGTGGGCAACCCAGCCAACACCAACGCCTACATTGCCATGAAGAGTGCGCCCGACTTGTCGCCTCGCAACTTCACCGCCATGCTGCGCCTAGACCACAACCGGGCTGCCAGCCAATTGGCAGCCAAAATGGGCGAACCGGTGGCGGCCATACAAAAACTCTGCGTGTGGGGTAACCACTCGCCCACCATGTACGCCGACTACCGCTTTGCCACGGTGGGTGGCGACATGGTGAAAGACCGCATCAACGACCAAGTGTGGAATGCCGAGACCTTTTTGCCCACAGTGGGCAAGCGCGGCGCAGCCATTATTGAGGCGCGCGGCCTGTCCTCGGCGGCCTCGGCGGCCAACGCAGCCATAGACCACATGCGCGATTGGGCGCTGGGCACCAACGGTGGCTGGGTCACCATGGGTGTGCCCTCTCAAGGCTGGTACGACATTCCCAAAGACGTGATGTTTGGCTTTCCCGTAACTTGCGCCAACGGCGACTACCAAGTGATTGAGGGGCTGGAGATAGACGCCTTTAGCCGCGAGCGGATTCAAAAAACGCTCGACGAGTTGCTCGATGAGCAACGCGGCGTGGCGCACCTGCTGTAAGGCCAGCCGATGGCTGGGGTGGCCCATCCGCGTGAGGTGCTGCTTGGTGCCCAAGGCGGCGGCGTGGCGCTGCCGGTGTGCGACCACTACTGCGGCGTAGAGGCGCGCATGCGCAAGAGCCTGGCGCTGCAGGCCGACACCTTGGCCCGCACCGGCGTGTGCGCCTTTGACGTGACGTTGGACTGCGAGGACGGTGCGCCGGTGGGGCGCGAGGCCGAGCACGTTGAGCTGGTGCTGGACATGCTGGCACTGGCCGCGCCGCAGGCGCGCGTGGGGGTGCGTGTGCACCCGGTGGATCACCCCAGTTTTGCGCACGACGTAGCCCGCTTGGTGGGCGCGGCTGGGACGCGCTTGGCCTACCTGATGGTGCCCAAAGTCGACACCCCAGCCGATTTGGCACGAGCCGCTGAGGCGGTGGCCCGCGCGGGCGCACCGCAGTTGCCACTGCACGCACTGATTGAGTCACCCCTTGCGGTACACCACGCGTTTGACATCGCGGCGCAACCTCGGTTGCAGTCATTAAGTTTTGGCGTGATGGATTTTGTGTCGTCCCACGGCGGGGCCATTCCGGCTTCGGCCATGTCGGTGCAGGGGCAGTTTACGCACCCGCTCGTGGTCCGGGCCAAACTGGCCATTGCCAGCGCGTGCCACGCGCATGGCAAGGTGCCCTCGCATGCGGTTATTCCCGAGTTCAAAGACACGCAAGCGTTTACGCGCGCCGCGCAGCAGGCGCGTGAGTCGTTTGGCTGCACGCGCATGTGGAGCATCCATCCTGATCAAATTCCGCTCATCTTGCAAGCCTTTGCCCCCAGCGCCGACGAGGTGCAGCACGCCGCCGAGGTGATGGTGGCGGCGGCTACGGCTGACTGGGCCCCGGTGCAGGTGCGCGGGGTATTGCAAGACCGCGCCAGTTACCGCTACTTTTGGCAGGTGCTTGAGCGTGCCCAACAAACCGGGGTGGCGTTGCCGTCTTCGGTGCAGCATTTTTTTTAGGTCCCAGGCGTGGCCAGGCCGCGTCAGTTTATTGAAGCAAAGAGGTTGTCATGGCAGATTTTTTAGCGAATTACCAAGCCCACGTTGCCGAGCGCGCCGCCATGGGTATTCCGCCCCTGCCCCTAAGCGCCGAGCAAACCGCCGCGCTGATTGAAGCACTCAAAGCCGCCTCGGCCGACGACGCGGCCGAGTTGCTCAACTTGCTCACGCACCGTGTGCCGCCGGGTGTGGACGATGCCGCGCAAGTCAAGGCCAGCTTCTTGTCTGCGGTGGCGCACGGTGACGTGGCCGTGGCCGCGTTATCTAGGCAACGCGCCACCGAGTTGCTGGGCACCATGGTGGGTGGCTACAACGTCAAGCCGTTAATCGATTTGCTTGACGACGACAGCGTAGGCGAGGCGGCTGCGCAAGGCCTTAAGCACACCCTGTTGATGTTTGATGCGTTTCACGACGTAGCCGACAAAGCCAAAGCCGGCCACGCGCGGGCGCAAGCGGTGCTGCAAAGTTGGGCAGACGCCGAGTGGTTCACTTCACGCCCCGAGGTGCCGCCCAGCCTGACCGTGACGGTGTTTAAGGTGCCTGGCGAGACCAATACCGATGATTTGTCGCCTGCGCCCGATGCGTGGAGTCGCCCCGATATTCCGCTGCATTATTTGGCCATGCTCAAAAACGCGCGCGCCGGCGCGGCGTTTACCCCCGAAGAAGACGGCAAACGCGGGCCCATGGCATTTATTGAGTCGCTCAAAGAAAAAGGCCATTTGGTGGCGTACGTAGGCGATGTGGTGGGTACCGGCTCAAGCCGCAAATCGGCCACCAACAGCGTGGTGTGGGCCACAGGGCAAGACATTCCGTACGTGCCCAACAAGCGGTTTGGTGGGGTAACCTTGGGCGGCAAAATCGCGCCTATCTTTTTCAACACCCAAGAAGACTCGGGCTCGTTGCCGATTGAAGTCGACGTATCTGCGCTTGAAATGGGCGACGTGATTGCCATTCATCCCTACGATGGCAAGATCACCAAAGACGGCCAAACCGTGGCCGAGTTTGCGCTCAAAAGCCCAGTGTTGCTCGACGAGGTGCGCGCTGGTGGGCGCATCAACCTGATTATTGGCCGCGCGCTAACGGCCAAGGCGCGCGAGGCCCTGGGTTTGCCGGCCAGTACCGCATTTCGTCTGCCGGCGGTGCCCGAAGGCACGGGCGGCGGCTTTACCTTGGCGCAAAAAATGGTGGGTCGCGCCTGTGGCTTGCCCGAGGGGCAAGGTGTGTTGCCTGGGACGTACTGCGAGCCGCGCATGACCACCGTGGGCAGCCAAGACACCACGGGCCCCATGACGCGTGACGAGCTTAAGGATTTGGCCTGTTTGGGTTTCAGCGCCGATTTGGTGATGCAGTCGTTTTGTCACACCGCGGCCTATCCCAAGCCAGTTGACGTGAAGATGCACCACGAGTTGCCCGCCTTCATCAGCAACCGCGGCGGGGTGGCCTTGCGCCCGGGCGATGGGGTGATTCACTCGTGGCTCAATCGCATGCTGCTGCCCGATACCGTTGGCACCGGCGGCGACAGCCACACTCGGTTTCCAATTGGTATTTCGTTTCCGGCGGGCTCGGGCTTGGTGGCGTTTGCCGCGGCCACTGGGGTGATGCCACTGGACATGCCCGAGAGCGTGTTGGTGCGCTTTAAAGGCAAGATGCAACCCGGCGTGACGCTGCGTGATTTGGTGCACGCCATTCCGCTGTACGCCATTAAGCAAGGCCTGCTAACGGTAGAGAAAAAGGGCAAGAAAAACATCTTCTCGGGGCGTGTGCTTGAAATCGAAGGCCTGCCCGAGCTTAAGGTGGAGCAGGCGTTTGAGCTGGCCGATGCCTCGGCCGAGCGCTCGGCCGCGGGCTGCACCATTGCGTTGGACGAAGCGCCGATTAAAGAGTACCTGACCTCCAACATCGTGTTGCTCAAGCACATGATTGCGCACGGCTACGCCGACCCGCGCACCCTGCAACGGCGCATCGACGCCATGCAAGCGTGGCTGGACAAGCCCCAATTGCTGCGCGCCGACGCCAATGCCAGCTACGCCGCAGTCATTGACATCAACCTCGACGAGATTCGCGAGCCCATCGTGTGTTGTCCCAACGACCCAGACGACGCCAAGGTGATGTCTGAGGTGGTGAACACACCGATTGACGAGGTGTTTATTGGCAGTTGCATGACCAACATCGGTCACTTCCGCGCTGCGGCCAAGCTGTTGGGCAGCCAGCGCGACATTCCGGTGCGCCTGTGGGTGGCGCCGCCGACCAAAATGGACCAAGACGAGTTGATTAAAGAAGGCCATTACGCCGCCTTTGGCAACGCCGGGGCTCGTACCGAAATGCCGGGCTGCAGCTTGTGCATGGGCAACCAAGCGCAGGTGCGTGAGGGTGCCACGGTCATGTCCACGAGTACGCGCAACTTTCCCAATCGGTTGGGCAAAAACACGCAGGTGTTTTTGGGCTCGGCCGAGTTGGCCGCGGTGTGCTCCAAGTTGGGCCGCATTCCCACGGTGGCTGAGTACCACGAGCAAATGGGCATCATCAATCAAGATGCCGCCAGCGTGTATCGGTACATGAACTTTGACCAAATTGACGAATACGTCGCGTCAGCCAATGACGCGGCCGCTGCCTAGCGCGCGCGTTGTGTCGTCTGTCATTGCCCAGCCCCAGCGCCACGTGGGCGTGGTTGGCGGTGGCATTGGGGGCTTGGCCGCGGCGTTGTGTGCCGCCCAGGCCGGCTGGCGTGCCACGGTGTGGGAGCAGGCCCAGCAGCTAGGTGAAGTCGGTGCTGGCGTTCAGCTAGGGCCCAACGCCACGCGTCGTTTGCAAGCCTGGGGGGTGTTGCCGCACCTGGTGGCGCAGGCGTCGCAGCCAACTGACTTGCTGGTGCGCTGCGCCACCAGCGCGCGGGTGCTTGGGCGCCTGCCCTTAGGCCAGCGGGCCCAGCGCCGCCATGGCGCACCCTACCTTACGCTGCACCGGGCCGACTTACACGCGGCGTTGCACCAGTGCGCGGCACATCACGGCGTGGTGATGCACGTGGGTTCAGCGGTTACCGCGCTTGACGCGGTGCAGGCTACGCTGCAAGTGGGCGACTCGGCGCACGCCGCGCAGGCGTTGGTGTTGGCCGATGGGGTGTGGAGTCGGTTACACGCAGCGGTGATGCAGGCGCCACCCGTGTCAGTCACTGGGCACGTAGCCTATCGTGCGCTGCCAATACAGCAGCGGCTGCCGGCGGCGCTGCGCAGCCAGGTGGTACAGGTGTGGCTCGCGCCGCACGCGCACGTCGTTACATATCCGGTGCGTGGGGGTGACATGCTCAACCTTGCGGTATTCATTGAAGGCCAGGCCATGGCGCTGGCACCGCACTGGCAACAACCGGTCGATTGGCCCACCCTTGCGGCGCGCCTGCCCACCTGTTGTGCGCCCCTGCGGGCGTTGTTAGAGGCCGCTGGCGAGGCTGGCGATGGCTGGCGTCAATGGCCCATGGTGCAGCGTCCGCCGTTGACCCACGCCGGGCAGATGGCGCGTGCGAGGCTGGCCCTGGTGGGCGACACCGTTCACCCCATGCTGCCCTACATGGCGCAGGGTGCGGGCATGGCCATCGAAGATGCCCACGCCCTGGGTCAGGTCATGGCAAGCCACGAACCGGTGGAGCAAGCGCTTGGCCGCTACGCACAGCAACGTTGGCGGCGTAACGCGCGGGTACAGGCCCGGGCACAGCGCAACGCGCGCTGGTTTCATGCCCGCGGTGCCAAGGCTTGGCTGCGCAATCAGGCCATGGCATGGTTGGGCACGCGGGTGCTGGACGTGCCATGGTTGTACCGAGGCTAGGCGGCCTCGGTGCTTGAAGGCCGTTGGCCAAAAAACCCCGCAATAAACCCCGCACCCTCGGCCAGCACGTGGTCGCGCAGCGCCCCGGCTGCCGGCGACAACACCCGTGCCGGTAGGCTCACCACGTGCCAGCGCCGCATGATGGGGGTATCGGGCACGGCCAGCACCTTAAGTAGTCCGTGCTCACGCTCCAACGCCAAGGTGTGCAGCGACAAAAAGCTCAACCCCATGCCCGCCATCACGGCTTGCTTGATGGCCTCGTTGCTGGTCATCTCCATGACGATGGTGGGCCGCGCCTCAAGGGTGTGAAAAAAGCGCTCCATCAATGCCCGCGTTCCTGAGCCCGGCTCGCGCGCAATCCAGGGCCAGTTGGCCAATTCGTCGGGGCTGATCTGACTCAAGCTGGCCAAGGGGTGGGTGGGCGCGGCAACAAACCCCAGCGGATGCGCCGCAAATGGCTCAGCGCGCGCGGCCAGTTCGGTTGGTGGGTGGCCCATGAAGGCCAAATCCAGCTCGTTGTCCCCAAGCTGTCGCACCAATTCGGCCCGGTTGCCCGTGTGCAGCTGCACTTCCACCCCTGGATGTTTGCGGCGAAAGTCGGCCAACAGGTGGGGAAACAAATACTTGGCTGTGCTCACCATGCCCACCACCACACGCCCGCCGGCCAAACCGCGCAGCCTGGCCGTGGCATCTTCGGCCTCTTTGATGGTGGCCAAAATGCGCCGCACGTACACCAGCATGTACTCGCCGGTGGTGGTGAGGTTGATGCGACGCCCCACGCGGTCAAACAGCGGCAAACCAATGTGCCCCTCGAGTTCTTTGATTTGTTGGGTAACGGCCGGGGGGCTTAGGTGCAACGCTTGCGCCGCGCGGGCGAAGTTTAGGTGGCGCGCCGCCTCGTTAAACACACGAAGTTGGCGAAAAGTGGCGTTTTTCATTAAGTAAAAGCTTAATTGAAAGACTAAAAAATGTAAATAGACTATTTTGCATAGGTATTGTTAAAGTATGGTTAAGTCTTTACAGGAGGCCGTATGCCCACCATCACCACCGACGCCACCCAAATCACCGACAACAAGGCCCGCTACAGTGCGGGGGTTTTGAAGTACCGGCAAATGGGTTATTGGGTGCCAGACTACACCCCCAAAGACACCGACACCATTTGTTTGTTTCGCATCACGCCGCAAGACGGGGTGGACCCGGTGGAGGCGGGTGCGGCGGTGGCGGGTGAATCGTCAACGGCCACCTGGACGGTGGTGTGGACCGACCGGCTGACCGCGTGTGAAAACTACCGTGCCAAATGCTACAAGGTTGAGCCCGTGCCCAACACCCCGGGTCAGTACTTTGCTTGGGTGGCTTACGACATCATCTTGTTTGAAGAGGGCTCGATTGCCAACATCACGGCCAGCCTGATTGGTAACGTGTTCTCGTTCAAGCCGCTCAAGGCCGCGCGCCTAGAAGACATTCGTGTGCCGGTGGCCTTGGTCAAAACCTTTAAGGGCCCACCCACGGGGTTAATTGTCGAGCGCGAGCGACTCGACAAGTTCGGCCGTCCGCTGCTGGGTGCGACCACCAAGCCCAAGCTGGGCTTGTCCGGGCGCAATTACGGGCGCGTGATTTACGAGGGGCTCAAAGGCGGGCTAGATTTCATGAAGGACGACGAGAACATCAACTCGCAGCCCTTTATGCATTGGCGCGATCGGTTTTTGTATGTCATGGACGGCGTGAACAAGGCCAGTGCGGCCACGGGCGAGGTCAAGGGCTCGTACCTCAACGTAACCGCCGCCACCATGGAGGACATTTACGAGCGCGCCGAGTTGGCCAAAGAGCTCGGCAGCGTCATCATCATGATTGACTTGATTGTGGGCTGGCCAGCGATTCAGAGCTTGGCCAATTGGTGCCGCCGCAACGACATGATTTTGCACCTGCACCGCGCTGGACACGGTACCTACACCCGGCAAAAATCGCATGGTGTGTCGTTTCGCGTGATTGCCAAGTGGTTACGCTTGGCCGGTGTCGATCACATGCACGCGGGCACCGCGGTAGGCAAGTTAGAGGGTGACCCCATGACGGTGCAGGGTTACTACAACGTTTGCCGCGACGGCTACACCCGGGCAGACCTGCCGCGTGGCTTGTATGTTGACCAAGATTGGTGCGACCTGAAAAAGGTAATGCCAGTGGCCTCGGGCGGTATTCATGCCGGGCAAATGCATCAGTTAATTGATTTGTTTGGCGACGATGTGGTGCTGCAGTTTGGTGGAGGCACCATTGGCCACCCCGCGGGTATTCAGGCCGGTGCCGTGGCCAACCGCGTGGCGTTAGAGGCGATGGTTAAGGCGCGCAACGAGGGCAAAAACCTGCTGCAAGAAGGCCCCGATGTGCTGCAACGCGCGGCCAAAGACTGCACGCCGCTCAAGCAAGCGCTGGACACTTGGAAGGACGTGAGCTTTAACTACGCCTCCACCGACACCAGCGATTACGCCACCACCCCGTCGGTGGCCTAACCCACAAGCCGCAAGGAGACATTGCCATGATGACCAACCCCACCGGGCGAGTGACGCAGGGACAGTTCAGTTTTTTACCCGATCTCACGGACGCGGAGATTCATACCCAAGTGCAGTACGGCTTGGCCAAGGGTTACGCGTGGAGCGTGGAATACACCGACGACCCGCATCCGCGCAACACCTACTGGGAAATGTTTGGCATGCCCATGTTTGACCTTGCCGATGCCGCAGGTGTGATGATGGAGCTCAAGGCGTGCCGTGATGCGTTTCCTAACCACTACATACGCCTGATGGCGTTTGACTCGACCCGTGGCGTGGAATCCATTGCCATGAGCTTCATCGTCAATCGCCCCGCCAACGAACCCGGCTTTGGCCTGGTGCGCCAAGAGTGGCATAACCGCACCATGCGCTACACCGTGCACAGTTACGCCACCAACAAGCCCGAGGGCGAGCGTTATTGAGCGAGGCTACCCCGGTGTCGATGTATCACTTGCCCGGTAACCGGGCGACGCCCCCGCCTGCTGCGGCACAACCGACCCCGGTTGCCGCTGAGGCACCGCCGCGCACGGTGGCGCAAGCCATGGCGCAGACCCAAGTTGAGCAGGTGTTGGCCGAACTTGACCACGACCTGGTTGGACTGCAACCGGTTAAGACCCGCGTGCGCGACATTGCCGCGCTGCTGGTGATTGACCGGCTGCGCGCCCAGCACGGCTTGCAAACCCAGTCACCCAGCTTGCACATGAGCTTCACCGGCAATCCGGGCACTGGCAAAACCACGGTGGCGCTGCGCATGGCGGCAATTTTGCACCGCCTGGGCTACGTGCGCCAAGGCCACTTGGTGGCCGTCACGCGTGACGACTTGGTGGGCCAGTACATTGGCCACACGGCACCCAAAACCCGCGAAGTACTCAAAAAAGCCATGGGTGGGGTGTTGTTTATTGACGAGGCCTACTACCTGTACAAGCCCGAAAACGAGCGCGACTACGGCCAGGAGGCGATAGAGATTTTGTTGCAAGTCATGGAGAACCAACGCGACGATTTGGTGGTGATTGTGGCTGGCTACAAAGACCGCATGGAGACATTTTTTCAAAGCAATCCGGGCATGAATTCGCGCATTGCGCACCATTTGGATTTTCCGGATTACACCGCCGATGAACTGCTGGCCATCGCCCAGCGCATACTCAATGAGCAAAGCTACCGCCTGGGCGAGGGTGCCACCGACGTGCTGCGCGCCTACATTGAGCGGCGCATGACGCAGCCACACTTTGCCAATGCACGTAGCCTCCGCAATGCCCTGGAGCGGGCGCGGCTGCGCCAGGCCAGCCGCTTATTTCAAGCCCAAGACGTGGCGCTGGACGCGCAACGTTTATGCACCATTGAACCCAGTGACATACTGGCCAGTCGCGTGTTCCAAGTATCCGGAGAGCAAACATGACGCATCCCACCATTGAGGCGCTGGTTTTTGACGTAGACGGCACCTTGGCCGATACCGAGGAGGTACATCGCCAGGCGTTTAACCAAGCCTTTGCCGAGGACGGTTTGGATTGGCACTGGGACGTCGCCACGTACACCCGGTTGCTCGACATCTCGGGTGGCAAAGAACGCTTGCATGCCTATTGGCAAGAAACGCACCCTGAGGTTACCGACCTCGAAGGCGCGCTGCAAGACCGCATCCAGCGTTTGCACGACCTCAAGACCGCTTCGTACGAGGCGGCGGTGCACGACGGTGCCGTGACGCTTCGCCCTGGGGTGCTGGCCCTGATGGACGAAGCGCTTAAGCGAAACCTGAAGCTGGCCATCGCCACCACCACCTCGCCGGTAAACATTGCCGCGTTGATGCGACGCGCCGTGGGTGAAGATTGGGGCGCCCGGTTTGCCGTCATTGAAGACGCCTCGACGGCGCGCAAAAAAAAGCCCGATCCCATGGTGTACGAGCAAACGCTGCAACGCCTTGGTGTGCCCGCATCAGGGTGCGTGGCGTTTGAAGACTCAAGCAACGGCTTGCAGGCCGCGCGCGCGGCGGGTATGGCACACGTCATCATCACGCCCACGGCGTTTACCGCGCATCAAGACTTTTCACACGCGTTGCAGGTGCTGCCCAGTTTGGCAGGCGTGACCGTTGACGGCTTGAACCGTTGGGTCATGCAGGGCCAGTCGCGTTAGGATAACTTGACACCATGCCCAACCTTCAACGCCCCACGCTTACGCAGTACCTGATTGAGGAGCGTCGGCGCTACCCGCAAGCCAGCGGTGCCCTCAATGGTTTGTTGCTGGATGTGGCCAACGCTTGCAAGGTCATTGCCCGCGCGGTGGCGTTTGGCCGGTTGGTTGACCATGAAAGCGGCGTGGCAGGGGGAACCAACGTGCAGGGCGAGGTGCAGCAGGCCTTGGACGTATTGAGTAACCAAACCTTCATTGATGCCACGCAATGGTCGGGTAACTTGGCCGGCATGGTCTCAGAGGAGATGGCCCAGCCTTATGCGATTCCACCCCAATACGCACGGGGCAAATACTTGCTGGTGTTTGACCCGCTGGATGGTTCGAGCAACATCGATGTCAACGTCTCAGTGGGCAGTATTTTTTCGGTGCTGCGCGCGCCCGCGGCCGTTGTGGCTGGACAGCGCGACGTACAAGCCGAGGATTTTTTGCAGCCTGGTAGCGAGCAAGTGGCGGCCGGGTACGCCATTTACGGCCCAACCACCATGCTGGTGCTTACCGTGGGCAACGGGGTGCAAGGTTTTACGCTGGAGCCCGGCACGGGTGAGTTTCGTCTCACGCATCGCAACTTGCAGGTGCCGCCCGAAGCGCAGGAGTTCGCCATCAACGCTTCGAACAGCCGCTTTTGGGAGGCGCCCATTAAGCGCTACGTGGACGAGTGCTTACAGGGCAGTACCGGCCCAAGAGGCAAGGACTTTAATATGCGCTGGATTGCCAGCATGGTGGCCGAGGCGCATCGGATATTGATGCGCGGAGGTGTGTTCATGTATCCACGTGACACCAAAGACCCCACCAAGCCGGGGCGGCTGCGCTTGTTGTACGAAGCCAACCCCATGGCGATGATCATGACCCAGGCTGGTGCCTCGTGCTCGACGGGTCGGGCACCGATGCTTGAGGTGGTGCCTGAACAATTGCACCAGCGCATTGGGGTGGTGTTTGGGGCCCGGCTTGAGGTACAGCGCATCGAGTCGTATCACAACGAGCCGGCTAACAACCAAAGCCACACGCCGTTATTTACCACGCGTGGGCTGTTCAGAGATTAGGGGGTCAAGATGTCGGTTCAGCATCCCATTATTGCCATCACCGGCTCGTCCGGGGCGGGCACCTCCACTGTCACGCGCACCTTTGAAAACATTTTTCGCCGCGAAGCGGTGCATGCGGCGTTGATTGAGGGCGACAGTTTTCATCGCTACGACCGGGCCGAAATGAAGCAAAGGCAGGCACAAGCCGAAGCCAGTGGCAACACCCATTTCAGCCATTTTGGGCCCGACACCAATTTGCTCGAAGAACTTGAGGGTTTGTTTCGTTCGTACAGCGCCCACGGCACCGGTCGCACCCGCAAATACTTGCACAACGAGCAAGAGGCCGCGCCGCATAACCAACCGCCTGGCACCTTCACCGCGTGGGAAGAGCTACCAGCCAACACCGATATGCTGTTTTACGAGGGTTTGCATGGCGCGGTGGTTACCGATACGGTGAACATTGCGCAGTACCCTGACTTGCTGATTGGAGTGGTGCCGGTGATTAACTTGGAGTGGATTCAAAAAATCATTCGGGACAAAACCCAGCGCGGCTACAGTGCCGAGGCAGTAACTGACACCATTTTGCGCCGTATGCCTGACTACGTGCAATACATATGTCCGCAATTTGGCTACACCCACGTAAATTTTCAACGCGTGCCGGTGGTGGATACCTCTAACCCCTTCATCAGCCGCGACATTCCCACTGCCGATGAGAGCATTTGCGTGATTCGATTTGCCAACCCCAAAGGCATCGACTTTCCGTACTTGCTGGGCATGATTCACGACGCCTGGATGTCGCGCGCCAATACCATTGTGGTGCCAGGCGGCAAAATGGAATTGGCCATGCAGTTGATTTTTACGCCGTTTGTGTGGCGTATGCTCGAGCGACGTCGCCGTGGCGCTTGATTTGGTGCTGTTTGACCTTGACGGGACGTTGCTCGATACCGCCCCGGAGATTGCGGACGCGACCAACGACACCTTGCAAGCCTTGGGTTTGGCTGGTGTGGATGACGCCTCGATTCGGCAATGGATAGGCCATGGGGCGCTGCAGTTATTGGCCAAGGCGTTGGCGCAGGGCTGGGCTTTGGCACCCGAGGCGGTGCCCGCCGATGCGCGCTGGGCCCAGGCGCAAGCGGTGTTTCGCCAGGCCTACGGCCAACGCTGCGGCACGCGCAGTACGTTTTATCCCGGTGTGTTGGAGACGCTGCAAGGCTTGTCCGCACAGGGCGTGCCCATGGCGGTGCTAACCAACAAGGAAGCGAGCTTTGCGCAGCGCGTGTTGCACGCGCACCAGCTAATGCCCTATTTTTCGGCGCTGATTGGCGGCGATACCTTGCCGACCAAAAAACCCCACCCCGACGGCGTGCAGCATTTGCTGCTGCAACACAGCGCACGCACCACACACACGGTGCTCGTGGGTGACTCGGTGGTGGATGCGCAAACCGCACGCGCCGCCGGCATTGCCTGCTGGTTGGTGCCTTATGGCTACAACGGCGGCATGGATGTGCACCAGGCCGGAGCCCACCGGGTGGTTGCCAGCGTCACCGAACTGCTGCCTTTGGCCGCCAGCGCAGGCGCCATGCCCTTACAGACGGCCGAGTAACAAAAATTCCAGCAAAGCCTTTTGGACGTGCAGCCGGTTCTCGGCTTCGTCCCAAACCACCGATTGGGGGCCGTCTATCACGTCGGCCGTAACCTCTTCGCCGCGATGCGCGGGTAAGCAGTGCATGAACAACGCCTGAGGGTGCGCCAGCGCCATCATCTTGGTGGTGACGCACCAGCGGGCAAAGGCGTCTCGGCGCCGCTCGTTTTCTTCTTCAAACCCCATGCTGGTCCACACATCGGTGGTCACCAAGTCGGCTCCTCGGCAGGCGTCGTGCGGGTCGTCAAAGGTGCGCAGGCAGCGCGGGGCGCTTAGGCCGGCCATGGCCGGGTCAATCTCGTAGCCGTTGGGGGTGCTTACGTGCAGCGTAAAGCCGAGCAAATGCGCCGCTTGCAGCCATGTGTTGGCCATGTTGTTGCCGTCGCCCACCCACGCCACGGTTTTGCCCGTGATGTCGCCGCGGTGCTCAATAAAGGTAAACAAATCGGCCAGTATTTGGCACGGGTGGTATTCGTTGGTTAGGCCGTTGATGACCGGCACCCGCGAGTATTGGGCAAAGCGGTCAAGTTTGCTTTGCTCGTAGGTGCGAATCATCACGATGTCGGTCATGCGGCTGATGACGCGTGCGCTGTCTTCGATGGGTTCGGCGCGCCCCAGCTGGCTGTCGCCGGTGGTAAGGTGCACCACGCTGCCGCCCAGTTGGTACATGCCCGCTTCAAAACTCACGCGGGTTCGTGTGCTGGCTTTTTCAAAAATCAGTGCCAGGGTTCGGTCGGTGAGAGGTTGATGCTTTTCGTAAGCTTTGAACTTGGCCTTTAGCCAAGCGGTGCGCGCAAACAGGTACGCGTATTCGTCCGCGGTCAAATCGTTGAATTGCAGGTAATGCCGCGTCATGAGCCTACTTGCTTGGCGTTTGCAGCCATGTCTTGATGAGTGGACACAAGGTCTCGATGATCTCTTGTGCCTGGGCTTGGGTGAGGATGAGCGGGGGCACCATGCGCACCACCCGCTCGGCGGTGACGCTGATGAGCAGCCCCGCGTCGGCGGCTTGTTGCACCAGCGCGCCACAAGGGCGGTCGAGTTCAATACCAATCATGAGGCCTTTGCCGCGAATGTTGGCTACACCGGCCACGTCTTGCAGCTGCTGGCGCAGGGTTTGCAGCATCCAGCCGCCCACCTCGGCGGCGTTTTGCAGCAGGCCTTGGGCTTGCATGATGCGCAGTGTTTCAACCCCGGCTCGTGTGGCCAGCGGGTTGCCGCCAAATGTGCTGCCATGGTCGCCCGGGCCAAGCACCTTGGCCGCGCGCGGCCCAGCCACCACCGCCCCAATGGGCACGCCGCTGCCCAGGCCTTTGGCCAGTGGCATCACGTCGGGCACGATGTCCGCCCATTGGTGGGCAAACCACTTACCGGTGCGTCCAATGCCGCACTGCACCTCATCAATCATCAACAGCCAGTCGTTGGCATCGCACAAGGCGCGTACCTCGCGCATGTAGCTTTCATCCAAGGGGTGAACGCCGCCTTCGCCCTGAATCGCCTCAAAAAACACCGCCACCACGTTGGGCTGTTGCTGGGCCACCTCGCGCAGCGCCTCAATGCGGTTAATGGGCACGCGCACAAACCCCTCAACCATGGGGCCGAAGCCTTGTTGAATTTTGGTGTTGCCCGTGGCCGATAGGGTGGCCAACGAGCGCCCATGAAACGCATGCTCGTAGACCACGATGCTGGGCCGCTCAATGCCCTTGGCGTGACCAAATTTGCGCGCGATTTTGATGGCCGCTTCGTTGGCCTCGAGGCCGCTGGAGCAGAAAAATACGTTGGTCATGCCCGACAAGCGCACCAGCTCGGCGGCCAGTGCCTCTTGGTGGGTGATGTGGTAGTAGTTGGAGCAATGGATCAACTGCCCCACTTGTTCGCGCAGTGCCGCCACCAGCTCGGGGTGAGCGTGCCCCAGGGTGTTCACGGCGATGCCACCCAAGGCGTCGAGATAGCGCCGGTTGTCGGTGTCCCACACATACACCCCTTGGCCATGCGACAACGCGATCGGCAAACGGCCGTAGGTGGACATGACGTGGGGAGACGAAGCAGGCATGGCGCAGGCACCCAAGTGAGCGAGCAAAGCGCTATTGTAGAGGCGGCCACGGGATAAAATGCGCGGTTGTGTCCGATTTGCAAGCCCTCTCATGACTCCGCCCGATAACCGCCGTTGGCTGTTGCGGGGCGTGACATCCCAGGGCAAGCGGTTCCGACCCTCTGACTGGTGCGAGCGGTTGGCTGGCGTCATGAGCGGCTTTCGCCCCGGCGGCTCGGCGCACACCATGGGTTATTCGCCGTGGTGCATACCCACCACACGAGACGGCGATGCCTGCGTCATTGTTGATCCGGCCTTACGCGCGCACGAGCCCATGGCGTGGGATTTTGTGGTGGGTTTTGCGCGCGATAACGATTTGCAAGTCGAGGTGCTGGACGATTAACGCCGCGTGGCGGTGGTAAGCGGGCACAAAAAAACCGCCCGAAGGCGGTTGGTTACTTGCAGCGCACCGATGTCAAACGGCGAAAGCCTTGGTGGACTTTCGGGCACGGGGCGTGGTGGCCCCGAGATGCTCAAGTTTAGGCCGTGGCCAAGGCCTTGAGCTTGGCGGCCAAGCGGCTTTTGTCGCGGGCTGCCTTGTTTTTATGAAAAATGCCCTTGTCGGCAATGCTGTCCACGGTGGACTGCATCACGCCAAACAAGGCCGTGGCTTTTTCTTTGTCGCCGCTGGCAATGGCCTTTTCCACGTTTTTTACCGTGGTGCGGTACTTGGAGCGCAACGAGGTGTGCGCGGCGTTGAGCTTGACGTTTTGGCGCGCGCGCTTGCGACCGGATGGCAGGCGCGGGCTGCGTTTTTTGGCTGTTGCCATGGGGTTCTCCTAGGGGTTTGGCGGTGTTGCAAGTAACCGACCATTGTACCGCGAAACGCCAGCGGCGCCCCAGCTCACGCCAGGGCGACTACACTCCCCGTGGTGAACCTGTTGAAGTCTGTCTCGCTGGTGTCGCTTTGGACGCTGGCCTCGCGTGTTACCGGCTTGGTGCGCGAGTTAATGATTGCTACGCTGTTTGGCGCCAGTGCCGCCACCGACGCTTTCAACGTGGCGTTTCGCATTCCCAATTTGCTTCGGCGTTTGTTTGCCGAGGGCGCGTTTAGCCAAGCCTTTGTGCCCTTGTTGGCGGCGCGCCGGCGCGGCCAGGGTGATGAGGCCAGCCACGCCTTTGTGGCCGAGGTGGCCACGGCGCTGGCCAGCGCTTTGTTGCTGCTCAGTGTGCTGGGGGTGTTGGCCGCGCCAGCATTAATTTGGCTGATGGCCAGCGGTTTGCCTGCGGCTGGACACGATTTGGCGGTGGCGCTGACACGCATGATGTTTCCGTACATCGCTTTCATGTCGATGGTGGCCTTGTGTGCCGGGGTGTTGAACACTTGGCAGCGTTTTGCGGTGCCGGCAGCCACCCCCACGTTGCTTAACCTGTGCATGGTGGGGGTGGCGTGGTGGCTGGCGCCGGCGTTGGCCGCGCGCGGCGTGGCGCCCATTTACGCGTTGGCCACCGGGGTGATGTTGGGCGGTGTGCTGCAGCTTACGGTGCAGGTACTGGCGCTGCGGCGCCTGGGGTGGCGCTTAGGGCTACGGTGGCGGCCATCGGACTGGCTGGCGGCGTGGCGCGGCCCGGGCGTGGCGCGCCTGCTGGGTTTGATGGCCCCTGCCGTGCTGGGTGTGGCGGTGGCGCAGGTGTCGTTGCTAATCAACACCCAAATTGCCTCATACCTGGCGGTGGGCAGCGTGAGTTGGTTAACTTACGCCGATCGGCTGATGGAATTTCCCATTGCATTGCTGGGCGTGGCGTTGGGGGTGGTGTTGTTGCCGCAGTTGGCCGATGCGCACGCCGCGACGCAGCGTCAACGCTACAGCGAACTGTTGGACTGGGGGCTACGCCTGGTGGTGTTGCTGGGCGTACCCGCGGCTGTGGGGCTGCTGGTGTTTGCTCAACCGTTGGTGGCGGTGCTTTATCACCACGGGGCGTTTGGCGTGAGCGACGTGGTGCAAACCGCGCGTGCGGTGCAGGGCTACGGCCTGGGGGTGCTGGGCTTGGTGGCGGTTAAGGTGCTGGCCCCCGGGTTTTTTGCCCAGCAAGACATTCGTACTCCGGTGCGTATTGCCGTGGGTGTGTTGCTGCTGACGCAGCTGATGAACGTGGCGCTGGTGCCGTGGTTGGCGCACGCCGGGTTGGCGTTGTCGATTGCTTTGGGCTCATGGATCAACGCCGGGTGGCTGCTTTGGGGCTTGCGCCGGCGTGCGTGGTACCAGCCCGGGGCAGGTTGGTGGCGGTTGGTGTGGCGGGTAACCGTGGCGGCGCTGCTGCTGGCTTGGGGGCTGCATGAGGCCGGGCAATGGCTGAACTTTTTGGCGCTGGGCAGCACCCCTTGGCTGCGCGCCGGATGGTTGGCGCTGGTGGTGATGGCCTCGGCGCTGGGTTACTTTGCTGTGTTGGCGCTGATGGGCGTGTCACTGCGCAAGGTGTGGCGCGCCCCGCGTTGAGGTACCCCCGGCTTTAGCACACCTCAACGGCTGCGGCGTTTGGCGCAATGGCTTGCACGTGGCCCAGCGTGTACACCGTCTCACCGGCTTGTTGCAGTAGGTCGGCGGCGGCCTGTGCCGCGTTGGGTGGCACGATGAGCACCATGCCAATGCCGTTGTTAAACGTGCGGTTCATGTCTTGGTCGTTGATGCCTGCCGTGGCTTGCAGCCAGGCGAACAGCTCGCTGGTGGGCCATGCGTGCCGGTGCAGCCTCACCCCCAGCCCCGGGGGCAACACGCGAGGAATGTTCTCAAGCAGCCCACCACCGGTGATGTGCGCCATGGCGTGCACCGGATGTTGCTGCAGCAGCGCCCGCACCGCCTTGACGTAGATGCGGGTGGGCGCCATCAGGCGCTCGCGCACAGGCACGCCGTCGAGGTGACTGGGGCAGTCGTTGCCGGCGCGCGCCAAACACGCGCGCACCAGCGAAAAGCCGTTGGCGTGCACCCCACCAGAGGCCAGCCCAAGCACGACGTCGTGGGGTTGCACCTGGTCGCCGGTGAGCATGGCTTGCTTCTCTACCACGCCCACGGCAAAGCCGGCTAAGTCGTACTCGCCCGGTGCATACATGCCGGGCATTTCAGCGGTTTCGCCGCCAATCAGCGCGCAGCCCGATTGCTCGCAGCCCTGGGCAATGCCGGCAATGACGCGGGTGGCAACCTCCACGTCAAGCTGTCCGCAGGCAAAGTAGTCCAAAAAAAACAACGGCTCGGCGCCCTGTACCAAGATGTCGTTGACCGACATGGCCACCAAGTCAATGCCCACGGTGTCGTGCATCTGCCAGTCAATGGCCAACCGTAGCTTGGTGCCCACACCGTCGGTGCCGCTGACCAGCACCGGCTCGCGGTAGCCCTTGGGCACTTCGAACAGAGCGCCAAAGCCGCCCAGCCCGCCCAACACCCCGGCGCGTTGGGTGCGCTTGGCCAGGGGTTTGAGGCGCTGCACCAAGGCGTCGGCGGCGTCGATGTCAACACCGGCTTGTTTGTAGTTAATCGAGGTGGTGGATTTCATGAAAAGACCAAGGCCGCGGGCTTGGTGGTATGGTGGGTCAAAAATGGCGGGACAAAGGGCCAACGCGGGCGGGCACAAGGCCTGCGTCGGTCTCGCCCGTAAAATCTCAGTCATTCTAGGTCGTTTGCCCCATGTCTTTGCCCCCGCCCACCCCATCGCCCATTACATGGCGCCAGGCCCTACCCTTGGTGGGAGCTGGCTTGGTGTGTTTGTGGGTGCTGTGGCCGGTGTTGCTGCCTTTTGCATTGGCCGCAGTGGTCGCGTATGTGGTGTACCCCTTGCACCAACGGCTGGTGCGCTGGCGGATGCCGCCGTCATGGGCGGCGCTGCTGGCGCTTACCCTGGCGGCTTTGTTGGCCTTTGGGGTGCTTGTGCTGGTGGTGCCGGTTATTGGCAAACAACTGCCGTTGTTGCGTGAGCAAGCGCCCCAGTGGTTGGCCCACGGTCAGCGTGTGATGGGGCCGTGGCTGGCGGCATGGGGCCTGACGCTGGACACCCAAGGCTTGCAGCAAAACGTGCGCGAGTTGCTAAGCGGCCATCAAACCGACGTGTTGCAGTGGCTGTGGCAGTCGCTGCGCGTGGGTGGCAGCGTGTTGTTGGGTTGGGCGGGCTATGCCGTGCTAACCCCGGTGGCGGCGGTGTTTTTGCTGCTGGATGGTCCGCGTTGGCTGGCGCAGCTTGCCCAGCGGTTGCCGCCATTGTGGCAGCCAGCGTGGCAGGCATGGCTGCACGACAGCCACGCGTTGCTGGGCCAGTTTTTACGGGGTCAGTGGCGCGTGATGTTGGCACTGGCGGTTTTTTACAGCGTGGCGCTGCGCGTGGTGGGGCTGGAGGTGGCCGTGGCCATTGGCGTGTTCACCGGCTTGGCGGTGTTTGTGCCGTATTTGGGCTTTGGCCTTGGCTTGGTGCTCGGGCTGGCCGCCGCGGGGCTGCAGTTTGGCCAGTGGCAGCCGGTGCTGGCCGTGGCGTTGGTGTTTGCCGTGGGGCAATTGCTTGAGAGTTTTTGGCTGACGCCGCGTTGGGTAGGCGAACGCATTGGCTTGCACCCGTTAGGGGTGCTGCTGGCGGTGCTGGTGGCCGGGCATTGGCTTGGGGTGGTGGGCGTGCTGGTGGCGTTGCCAGCCACGGCGCTGCTGGGCGTGGCCCTCACGCACGCGTGGCGCGCTTGGCAGCCCGGCGCCCCCAACCCGTGATGCAGCAAATGCCGTTGGCCTTGGGGCTGCCGCCTCAGCCTTCAATAGCGAACTTTGTTGCCGGTGGCAACGACTTGCTTTGCCAGGCGCTCACCCGCTGGCTTGCCGGCCTAGACCCCAGCCCTGCGCCCATGGTGTGGTGGGGCCCCATCGGCAGCGGCAAAAGCCACCTGCTGCGCGCCGTGGCGCACGCCCTAAGCCAGCAAGGCCTGCGGGTGGGTTGGCTCGACGCCTCTGAAGCCTCGCACGAGGGCTTTGACACGCGCTGGAGCGCGGTCTTGATGGACGATTGCCATGCCCTGTCGCCGCCTGCCCAACACGCGGCGTTTAACTGGTTTGTGCACGCCCAAGATGCCATGGTAAAGGTCATGGCCACCAGCGCCTGCCCACCGGTTGATTTGCCGCTGCGCGAGGACTTGCGCAGCCGCTTGGCGTGGGGGCAAGTTTTTGCGCTGCAACCACTCACCGATGCCCAGCGCGCGCAAGCGGTACAAGCGCGCGCGTATGCCTTGGGGTTAAGCCTAAGCGAGGACGTGACACGCTTTATGCTTAACCACTTCGCTCGGGACATGGGCAGCCTCATGGCCTTGCTCGAGCAGCTCGACCGCTACGCCTGGCAAACCCAGCGGGTGCCAACCATTCCCATGCTCAAAGCGATGTTGGGCAGCTCTTAAGGCAACGCATGCGCTTGGCCCTGTTTGACTTAGATTACACCTTGCTGCCGATAGACTCGGACCACGCCTGGGGCGAATTCACGGTGGCGCTGGGCTGGTGCGACCGCCAAACCTTTGGCCAGGCCAACGACCGCTACTTGCAGCAGTACCAAGCCGGCACCTTAGATATTCACGACTACGTTCGGTTTGCCACTGCCGCCGTGCGCGCGCGTGGCAACCAAGAGGTGCAAGCGGCGCGGGCGCGCTTTATGCAAGAGGTGATTGGCCCGCAGATCAGGCCTGCGGCACGCGAACTGGTGCAGCACCACCGTGAAGCTGGAGACACCTTGCTCATGGTTACCGCCACCAACGCCCTGGTCACGCAGCCTATTGCCCGGGCTTTTGGCATCACGCATCTGGTGGCCACCGAGCTCAGCCGCGACGCACGGGGCCAACTTACCGGAGAAATTGAGGGAGTACCGTCGTTTCGCCAAGGCAAGGTACAACGTGTGGAACAATGGCTGCAGCAGCGCGGGCTCGAGTGGGCTCAGCTCGAGCACAGCGTGTTTTATACCGATTCGCTCAACGACTTGGCCTTGATGCAGCGGGTGCACGAGCCCGTGGCAACCAACCCCGACGCCGGTTTGCGAGCCCACGCGCAGCGCGAAGGCTGGCGCATTTTGCAGTTATTTCATGATTAAAAAACTCATCAACCGCTGGCTTGGCCGACCCAGCCACGCTTCGTCGCTGGGGCACCGAGTGGAGATTGCCAGCGCCCAACACGGCATTGACCCGACGCGGGTTGACCGCCGCGCCTTAGACGTGGTGGACACCTTACAGCGTGCTGGGTACGAGGCCTACGTGGTGGGTGGGGCGGTGCGCGATTTGTTGTTGGGTATGACCCCTAAAGACTTTGACGTGGCCACCAACGCCACACCCGAAGAGGTCAAGCGCCTGTTTCGTCGGGCTTTTATCATTGGTCGACGCTTTCGCATTGTGCACGTGGTGTTTGGTCGTGGTCGCGACCACGAGGTAATTGAAGTCTCCACGTTTCGGGCCTTGCTCGACTCGGCCAATGCCAAGCGCATGAGCGGCAACGAACGCAGTCACAAACGGCAGCTCGAGCAAGTCTCGCACGCCGTGGATGCCTCGGGCCGCGTGTTGCGCGACAACGTGTGGGGCCCACAAAACGAAGATGCCGCACGCCGTGACTTCACCATCAACGCCATGTACTACGACCCACGCTCGGGGGTGGTGGTGGACTACCACCAAGGTTTTGCCGACGCCAAGGCCAAGCAACTGCGCATGATTGGTGAGGCCGCACAACGCTACCGCGAAGATCCGGTGCGTGTGTTGCGTGCGGTGCGCTTTGCTGCCAAGCTGGCCCCGCTGGGCTTTGACTTGGCCGCCTCAACCCGGCGCCCGCTCAAGGGTTGCACGCCGTTATTGGCCGACGTGCCGCCCAGCCGGCTGTTTGACGAAATGATGAAGCTGCTGCAAACCGGCCACGCGGTCTCAAGCGTGCAAACCCTCAAGCGCCTGGGGTTGGCCCAAGGCGTGTTTGCCCTGCTTGACTTGGTGGTGGCCCGCGCCGACCACCCCATGGTGGCGGGGGTATTGCAAGACACCGACCGCCGCGTGGCAGCAGGCAAACCGGTGGCGCCCAGTTACTTGCTGGCTTGTGTGCTGTGGCCCGATGTGCTGCAAGCGCGTGACGCCCTTGATCGCCAAGGACGGCGTTTGGCGCCGATTGAGGCGCTGAGCGCGGCGGCTGACGATGTGTTTCAAGCCCGTGTGGGCGATGTGTCTGGGCGCGGCAAACTGGGGGCAGACATGCGCGAGGTGTGGTTGATGCAACCGCGTCTGGAGCGGCGGCTGCCGCGTAGCATCGACGGCTTACTGGCGCAGCCACGGTTTCGTGCCGGTTTTGATTTTTTGCGACTGCGCGCCCAATGCGGCGAGGCCGACCCAGCGTGCGCCACCTGGTGGGAGGCCATGAGCCAAACCACCAACCCCCACGAGCGCGATCTGTTGCTTGAGTCCATTAGGCAACAACCCGCCACCGGCGCGGCGCGCAAACCACGGCGTCGCCGCCGTGGTGGGGGTGGCGGCGCCAAGGAGGCGCCGCGGCCTGTCGGTGGCGAGTGAGGCCATGGCGCGCAGACGCACGCCGGTTCGCGCGTATGTGGGCTTGGGTGCCAATCTAGGGCAAGCGCGCCAAACTCTGGCTTGGGCGGTTCATCGTTTGTCGATGTTGCCCGACGTGACGAACCCGGTGTGGTCGGGTTTGTATGCCAGTGCGCCCTGGCAGGCCGAGGGCCCCGACTACCTTAACGCCGTGTTAGGCATGGACGTGCGCTGCACCGCGCCCGAGCTGTGGCGGCATTTGGCTGCGTTGGAGTACGAGGCGGGGCGTCAACGCCCGTACCGCCACGCGCCACGTAGCCTTGACTTAGACCTGCTCTTTTACGGCGCGGCGGCGATGGCCAGCGCCACGCTCACCGTGCCGCATCCGCGCTGGCACGAACGCGCGTTTGTGCTGATGCCGCTGCACGAGTTGGCGCCGCACATGGCAACGCCAGCCATGCTGCGCGCCACCGCCGCCCAACGCTGCACCCGAGTGGCTGACGCACAATGGGCCGCTTAAGCCACCGCCGCGGCTGCGAACTAAGCCAGTATGAGGTTAAGGTGCCAGTCGCTGGCGTTGCCACTGACCATCGGCCCGCTGTACGTATTGCAGCCGGTCGTGCAAACGGCTAGGCCGGCCTTGCCAAAATTCCCATTGATTGGGTTGCAGCACATAGCCGCCCCAGTGCGGTGGGCGCGGTGGCGACAGCGCAAAGCGCGCAGCGTATTGGGCTGCTTGCGTAACCAAGTGGGCACGCGAACCAATTACCTCGCTTTGCGGGCTGGCCCAGGCACCAATACGTGAGTCCAACGGACGGCTGGCGTAGTAGGCGTCGCTTTGGGCGTCATCCACGGCTTGCACCTGGCCCTCAATGCGCACCACGCGCTCGAGCTCGACCCAGTGAAACTGCAACGCCGCAAACGGATTGGCCTCCAGTTCACGGCCCTTGCGGCTATGGCGGTTGGTGTACCACACCAAGCCCGCGGCCGAGCAGTCTTTAAGCAACACCACCCGGGTGCTGGGGCGCAGGTCACTGCCCACGGTGGCCAGCGTCATGGCCGTGGCCTCGGGTATTTCGGCCTCCAACGCCTGGCCAAGCCACTGTTGAAACAGCGCCAACGGATCGGCGCTGGCGCTGTCTTCGTCCAGCGCCGCACGCTGGTAGGTTTTGCGAATGTCTTGTAGCTTCATGGCACAGCCCCGGCGCCCCAATTGGCTCAGGCCATGGCCGGGCGTTCGATCAGCTCAATCTTATAGCCGTCGGGGTCGGTGACAAAGGCAATCACGGTTTGGCCACCTTTAACGGGCCCAGCTTCTCGCGTTACTTGTCCACCATTGGCACGGATACGCTCGCAGGTGGCCGCCGCATCGGTCACGGCAATGGCAACATGGCCGTAGGCGCTGCCCATGTCGTACTCGCTCACCCCCCAGTTGTAGGTAAGCTCAAGCTCGGCGTGTTCGGGGTTGCTGCCGTAGCCCACAAAGGCCAGCGTGTACTGGTATTCGGTGTTGTCGCGCTTATCAAGCAGCTGCATGCCCATGACCTGGGTATAAAACGCAATCGAACGGTCCAAGTCGCCCACGCGCAGCATGGTGTGCAGCAATCGCATGGCAAAGCCTCCTTAAGCGTTGGGGTTGAGACACGCGCGAGCGTGCAAGGCCCTTGAGTGTGCCACGTTTGCCGGTGGCGCCTTACTTTAGGCGTCCAAAGTTGGTGCGCAGCGGGTCGGCTGGGCCGCGCGATCCGCCGCCACCGCCACCGCCACCGCCGTTGCCGCGTCCACGCCCGCGGTTGCGCCCGCCGCCGTTGCCTCGGCCCAGCGAATCGATGCTGGTGCGCAACGGGTCGGGTTGGCGGGCACCGCTGGGCATACCCGCTTCGGCGCGTGCCCCGCCGCCACCGCCGCCACCGCCGCCACCATTGGCCTGACCGTTGCGGTTACGCCGGCGTCGACGGTTGCCATTGCCGGCACCGGGCGCGCCGGCTGAATTGCCCGGCATAGGGCGGCCCGAGAGCCGAGAAAAATGCGGATCATTGGCCAGCGGGTCATCGTCATCCAACTCGGTCGCTGCCACGGGTGCCGCGGTTTTTTTGCTGGGTTGATTGGGCTGGGGCGCGTGACGCGCGGGCTTGTTGTTGCGCTCGCGAAGGCGTTGCATCATGTCTTGGCGGGCTTGACGCGCCGCCGCCGACATCACGTCGCGTCCCGGGGCGCGTCCGCGCCCACCCCATAGCACTTGCCGGCCCATGGCAATGGGTTGTGCGGTTTCGTCGGGGGCCGGCCCGAACTCGGGCAGAACTTTGACTTCTAGGCGCAGCTGCACAAAGCGCTCCACGTCTTGCATAAAGCCTTCTTCGTCTAAACACACCAGGCTAACGGCCTGACCACTGGCCCCGGCGCGGCCCGTGCGGCCAATACGGTGCACGTAGTCTTCGGGTACGTTGGGAATGTCGTAATTCACCACGTGCGGCAAGTCGTCAATGTCAATGCCGCGAGCGGCAATGTCGGTGGCCACCAGCGCGCGCAACGTGCCGTTTTTGAAGTCTTTAAGTGCTTGGGTGCGGGCGGTTTGGCTTTTGTTGCCGTGCAGCGCCATGGCGTGTACACCCTTGGACTCCAAAAAATCCGCCACGTGGTTGGCGCCAAATTTGGTGCGCGTAAAGACCAACACTTGGCTCCAGTTTTCGCTTTGCAAGATGTGCAGCAGCAGGTCTTTTTTGCGCTCTCGTCCCACGGGGTAAATGGTTTGGTCAATGCGCTGGGCGGTGGTGTTGGGCGGCGTAACTTGCACGCTGGCTGGGTTTTTAAGCAGCGTGGCGGCCAGCGCGCGAATCTCCTCGCTAAACGTAGCCGAAAACAACAGGCTTTGCTTACTCGCCGGCAGCAGTTTGAGCACTTTCTTCACGTCGTGAATAAAGCCCATGTCCAGCATGCGGTCGGCTTCGTCAAGCACCAGCATTTCAACAGCCGCCAGGTTAACCAAGCCTTGGTCAGCCAAATCCAGTAAGCGTCCGGGGGTGGCCACCAGCACGTCCACGCCCGCTTGCAGGCGTTTGACTTGCGGGTTCATGCCCACCCCGCCAAAGATTGCGGTGGAGCGCAGTTTGAGGTGCTTGCCGTAGACGCGCACCGAGTCTTCCACTTGCGCCGCCAGTTCGCGCGTGGGGGTAAGCACCAAGGCACGAATCGCGCCTTTTTGCGCCGCTGGCTGGGTGTGCAATCGGTGCAGCAAGGGCAACGTAAAAGCCGCCGTTTTGCCGGTGCCGGTTTGGGCGCCGGCGAGCAGGTCTTGCCCGCTGAGTACCAGCGGAATCGCCTGACTTTGAATGGGCGTAGGGGTTTCGTAGCCCTGGTCTTGAATGGCCTGCGTCAACGCAGGGTCGAGATTGAGTGTTTCAAACGACATGCTGTGGGTGCCATAAAAGGCACGCTGTCTGTTCGCGCGCTCCCGATTACCTGGGGCTTGGGGAGCCAGTCGGCCGAACAGAGTGGTGAAAGAGTGGAATGCGGAACTAAAACAACGCATTCCTCAGCCTAGCTGCTGAAGCTGCAAGGACTGGTGCTTGCAGCGCAGGTAGATTATGACACGAATTGGCCCTGGCCCCTTGCCTTGGGGGTGGCGCCATAATTCGGCCATGGCTCAATACGTTTACACCATGAATCGGGTGGGCAAAATCGTCCCGCCCAAAAAGTCCATCCTCAAAGACATCTCGTTGTCGTTTTTTCCGGGCGCCAAAATCGGCGTCCTTGGACTCAACGGCGCGGGCAAATCCACGTTGCTGCGCATCATGGCCGGGGTTGATACCGAAATCGAAGGTGAGGCCACGCCTATGCCCGGCATCAAAATCGGCTACCTGCCGCAAGAGCCCGCACTAGACGCCGCCGCCACGGTGCGTCAGTGCGTGCAAGAGGCCATGGGCGAGGTTAATGCGGCGCGGCAGCGACTCGATGAGGTGTACGCTGCCTACGCCGAGCCCGACGCCGACTTTGACGCGCTGGCAGCCGAGCAAGCCGAGCTTGAAGCCGTGATCGCCGCAGCTGGCACCGACAGTGAACACCAACTTGAGATTGCGGCCGACGCGCTGCGGCTGCCGCCTTGGGAGGCGGTCATTGGCAACCTCTCAGGTGGTGAAAAGCGTCGTGTGGCCCTGTGCCGGTTGTTGCTCTCCAAGCCCGACATGCTGTTACTGGACGAACCCACCAACCACCTCGATGCGGAGAGCGTGCAATGGTTGGAGCTGTTTTTGCAGCGCTTTGCAGGCACCGTGGTGGCCATCACCCACGACCGATATTTCTTGGACAACGCCGCGGAGTGGATTTTGGAACTCGACCGGGGCCACGGCATTCCTTACAAGGGCAACTACTCCAACTGGTTGGAGCAAAAAGAGGCCAGACTGGCGCAAGAGCAGCGCAGCGAGGACGCGCGCGCCAAGGCCATGAAGAAAGAGCTGGAATGGGTGCGGCAAAACCCCAAAGGGCGACAGGCCAAAAGCAAAGCCCGCTTGGCGCGGTTTGAAGAGCTGGCCAGCTACGACTACCAAAAACGCAACGAAACGCAAGAGATCTTTATTCCGGTGGCCGAGCGCTTGGGTCAAGAGGTGATTCGCTTTGAGTCGGTGAGCAAATCGTTTGGCGAGCGCTTGCTGATGGACAAGCTGAGCTTTAGCGTGCCCCCCGGGGCGATTGTGGGTGTCATTGGCCCCAACGGTGCGGGCAAGTCCACGCTGTTTCGCATGATTCGGGGCGTGGAGCAGCCCGACTCGGGGCAAATCGTGATTGGCCAAACCGTGCAGCTGTCGTTTGTTGACCAAAGCCGCGAATCGCTGGCTGACGAACAAACGGTGTGGCAAGACATCTCAGGCGGGCTTGACATGATCACCGTGGGTAAGTTTCAGTTGCCCAGCCGCGCGTACTGCGGCCGCTTTAACTTCTCGGGCGCCGACCAGCAAAAAAAGGTCGGTCAGCTCTCGGGTGGTGAGCGTGGCCGCCTTCACCTAGCCAAAACCCTGGCCTCAGGCGGCAACGTGTTGTTGCTGGACGAGCCGTCCAACGATTTGGATGTTGAGACCCTGCGTGCCCTAGAAGAGGCGTTGCTCGAGTTTGCCGGCTGCGCGTTGGTGATTAGCCACGATCGCTGGTTTCTTGACCGCATTGCCACGCATATATTGGCGTGCGAGGGCGACTCGCAGTGGACCTTTTTTGCTGGTAACTTTCAAGAGTACGAGGCCGACAAGGTGGCTCGTCTGGGTGAAGACGCCAGCAAGCCCAAGCGCATTCGTTATCGCGCGCTCAAGTAACCGCACGCCGTCGCACGGGCCAAAAAAAAGGGTTCCGCTGGGAACCCTTTTTTGCTCAAGCCACCGTACGCGCTTTAGTTGTTGTCAAAAGGCATCGCGGTTTGGCTCAGGTCTTTGCGGGTTTCGACCAGCACCAGCGGCTCGTTGCTTAATTCGACTTTGGGCGGGCGCTCACGGGGCACGCGCACCGGCGGCGGCTCGGCAGCCATGGCCGCTTGTACCCGCGCCACCTTGTCCGCGTCTGAGCCTACCCACTGCATGCCGGTGGCCGACACCACCTGCTGCAGGCTTTGCACCGGCAGCTCATACGGTGCCGCTACCTCAACTGGCTCAATGGCCGGTTCAACCACGGGCTGGACGACCACCGACGGGGTGTCGTCCGCTGGGGCCGCCGCCACCTCAACTGGCGCCAAATCAGCCGGCGGCGGCTCGGCCACCGCACTTGGTTGGGGTGTCGCGTCGCCCGCTACGGTGTCGGTGGTTTCACCGGGTGTAGCGCGCGGCCGGCGTGGGCGGCGCGGGCGACGTGCTTTGTCTGCCTCAGGCGCTGGCGCCTCCGAGGCATCGGCTGTGGCCGGCAACGCTTTGGTGTCTTCCGCTACGCTGGCTTGGCCGGCGGGCTGCTCGTCGGCGTCAAAGTAGCTGTAGCCGGTATCTTGGCGTGCACTGGGCGCAATCACCACGCTTTGGTCGTGGTCTGCCGTGGCGTTTGCGCCATGGGTGGCCGCCGCGATCTCAGCGCCAGTCTCCGGCGCGCTTGGCGCACGGTCTTCGCCGCGGCGACGACGACCCCCACGCGAGCGTCGCGTGCGGCCGTTACTTAGGCCTTCGGTGCTTGTTGAGCTGCCCGTTGCGTCGGCTTCGTCGGGTTTGCCCACAGGGGTTTCGGCACGCGGTGGTCGGCGACCGCGGCCGTCGTTGTTGGCGCGGGGCTCGTTGCTGTCTTCGCGCAGTGAGGGGTCGCGGCGATCACCACGCTCGCCACGACGATGGCGACCCCCACGGCCACGGCCGCCACCGGTTCGGCTTGTTCCGCTTGCGGGTTTGGTCTGGGCTTGGCTCGGCGTGGCGGGGCCGTTGCTCGCGGCAAACAGGCCTTTGAGCCAAGCCAACAAGCCACCAGTTTTTGCCACCGCGGGCGCCGCCGCTGGCGCTGGTGGCGCGGGGCGCGGAGCCGTGGCATCAGGCAACACCCCTTTAATCACGGGTTGTTGCTTGTTGGCGCGCTCTTGGTTGCGACGCGTGACCAAGGTGGCGTCTTCGTTGTCCTCGGCCAGGGTATAGCTGGCGGCAAGGTTTTCTAGGCGCGGGTCATCGTGCTTGAGTCGCTCGAGTTTGTAGTTGGGCGTGTCCAGACTCTTGTTGGGCACCAGCAGCACATGAATGCGCTGTTGCAATTCGATTTTGGTGATTTCGGTGCGTTTTTCGTTGAGCAAAAAGCTGGCCACTTCCACTGGCACCTGCACCAGCACCGCAGCGGTGTTGTCCTTCATGGATTCTTCTTGAATCACACGCAGAATTTGCAGCGCCGAGCTCTCGGTGTCGCGAATATGCCCCGAGCCGCCGCAGCGTGGGCAAGGAATCGAGGCCCCCTCGTTGAGCGCTGGGCGCAAGCGCTGTCGGCTCATCTCGAGCAAGCCAAACTTGCTGATCGGGCCAAACTGCACCCGCGCGCGGTCTTGCCTTAGTGCATCACGTAGGCGGTTTTCCACGTCGCGCCGGTTGCGCGACTCGTCCATGTCAATAAAGTCGATCACGATTAGGCCACCCAAGTCGCGTAAGCGGGCTTGGCGGGCCACTTCTTCGGCGGCTTCTAGGTTGGTACGAAAAGCGGTTTGCTCGATGTCGCTGCCGCGAATCGAGCGCGCCGAGTTCACGTCCACCGAGACCAAGGCCTCGGTGTGGTCAATCACAATGGCACCGCCGCTGGGCAGCTGCACGGTCCGCGCGTAAGCGGTTTCAATTTGATGCTCAATTTGAAAGCGCGAAAACAGCGGCGCGTCGTCGCGGTAGCGCTTAACCCGTGGCCCATGCTCGGGCATCACGTGGTTCATGAATTGGTGCGCTTGCTCGAAAATGTCGTCGGTGTCGATCAAAATCTCGCCAATGTCGGCCGAGAAATAATCGCGAATTGCGCGAATGACCAAGCTGGATTCTTGATAAATTAAAAACGCGCCCTTGCCGCCTTGCGCTGCCGACTCAATGGCTTGCCACAGCGCCAGCAGGTAATTCAGATCCCACTGCAATTCATTGACTGGGCGGCCAATGCCCGCGGTGCGCGCAATCACGCTGGTGCCCGCTGGGTGCTCGAGTTGTTCCAGGGCTTGCTTGAGCTCTTGCCTGTCTTCGCCCTCAATACGCCGGCTCACGCCGCCGCCGCGCGGGTTGTTGGGCATCAGCACCACGTAGCGCCCAGCCAAACTGATGTACGTGGTCAGCGCCGCGCCCTTATTGCCGCGCTCTTCTTTTTCTACCTGCACCAGCAGCGGCTGGCCCTCTTTGATCACGTCTTGAATACGCGCCTGCGACACCGCCACCCCCGGGGCAAAGTATTGCCGCGAGATCTCTTTGAACGGCAAAAACCCGTGGCGATCCTCGCCGTAATCCACAAAGCAAGCCTCCAGCGAGGGCTCCACCCGTGTGACCACGGCTTGGTAAATGTTGCCCTTGCGCTGCTCGCGCCCTTCGATTTCGATTTCGTAATCCAGCAGTTTCTGGCCGTCTACCACTGCCAGGCGACGCTCTTCGGCTTGCGTCGCGTTTATTAGCATCCGCTTCATGATGCATCATCCTTCTAACAAGGCCTCACCCGTACGGGTGAGGCCGCAGCAAAAAGCCCAAGCGCGACGGCAAGCTGCAGTGCTGAGGAGATTTGGCTCCGCGCGCTTTTACGAACCACGCTGCAACGCCAAGGCGCTGCGGGCGTGGGACGGGCGGAGATTAAGAGCTGTATGTGATGCAAACACCCCAAGCCCCGCGCCCGATGGGGCGACGGTGACCGGAGGATGCCAGGCAACAGCGCGAGATGCCGCTGTTACACATAAAAACTGTTCCAAATGCCTCAATTGCTTGCCGTTGGGCTGATGGCTCAGGGAGGTGGCGCATGGTGTCTGCGGCCGGGCCCTTTGCCTAGGGCTAACGTGTGCTTGGCAACCTCTTGATGAGAGAGGGGCTGTGCCACCGCTCTGCGACAATGCAACAAACGGCTCACGCTGTTAACCAAACATTCATGATTATACGTACAAAACCTGTTTTGGTGCCGGGGCACGCCTCGGCCACCGAGGCGCAAACCTGGGGGGTGCCCAGCGACGCCGAGGGCCAGCGGTTGGATAATTTTTTGTTGCGTCACCTCAAAGGCGTGCCCAAGACCCACATTTACCGCATCATTCGCTCGGGCGAGGTGCGGCTCAACGGCGCCAGGGCGCAAGCCCAAAGCCGGCTTGGCGTGGGCGACACGGTGCGGGTGCCGCCGATTCGCGTCGCCCAGCGCGATGCCCCGGCGGCGGCGCCGCACCAGGGGCCCGACCTGCCGGTGTTGTTTGAAGACGCCAGCTTGCTGGTGGTGGACAAACCTGCTGGGTGGGCGGTACACGGCGGCAGTGGGGTGCAGTGGGGGGTGCTGGAGTGGCTACGCCAACAACACGAGGCCGGACAAGCGCTGGAACTGGTGCATCGCCTTGACCGCGAAACCAGCGGCGTGCTGGTGCTGGCCAAAAAACGCCAAGCGTTGCAGCGCTTACAGGCGGCGTTTCGGGCGCGTTCGGTGCAAAAGCGCTACCTGGCGTTAAGCCATGGCCATTGGCCACGGGCGCAGCAGGTGGTGGACGTGGCGCTGCTGAAAACCCACAGTGCCGATGGCCAGCGGGTGGTACGTGCCGTGGGGCCCGAAACCGAGGGGGCGCAACGAAGCATCAGTGTGGTGGATCGAATCAAAAACTTCACGTTAGGCGAAGATAAGGTATGTTTGCTTGGTGTTAACATCAAAACAGGGCGAACCCACCAAATTCGTGTGCATTTGGCCCATGCCGGTCATCCCATCGCCGGGGACGACCGCTACGGCCTGAAGGGGCTAAACCAGCGCCTCGAGGCCATGGGGTTACGGCGCATGTTTTTGCATGCGCAGCAATTAACTTTTAGGCACCCCAATCATGAAACCGTAATTGATGTTTTTTCTCCCTTGCCAAAAGAATTATCAAGTTTATTGCCAGAGGCAGCTCGATCTTTATTGATTGATAGCGTAAAAAATTAATTTTTAATGATAGAATTCGTTTTGGAATAACAATTCCGCATTTCAATTCTATCTATCAGGGGGTATGACATGTCGAAATATCAAGAATTAATGAATCAGGCTCAGCAATTGATGGCCCAAGCCGAAGAGGCACGCAAGGCCGAGTTGCAGGGGGTGATTCAGCAAATTAAGGCCACCATGGCTGAGCACGGTATTACCCTGGCCGACCTGGGGGGTAAACCCGGGCGCCGTGGGGGTGCCGGTGCCAAAAAAACCGCTGAGGTGCGCTACCGAGGGCCCAACGGTGAAGGCTGGAGTGGGGGCCGTGGCCGCCGCCCCGACTGGGTGCTGCAATTGCAAGCTCAGGGCAAAGACATCGAGCAATATCGGGTCTGATCGGGGCCATCGGCCGGCGGCGGGGCAATCCCCGCCATAATTGGCGCTTCGGCGCCTTTTTTTTGCCCTTCACCCCCCTTGACCCATGCCCCGCCAACGGTTTGATTTGATTGTTTTTGACTGGGACGGCACGCTCTACGACTCCACGGCGGCCATCACCCGGGCGATCCAAGCCGCCGTGGCCGATGTGGGCGGCACCGTGCCCAGCGCCGCGCAGGCCTCACACGTGATTGGGCTGGGCCTTACGCAGGCGCTGGCTTACGCCGCCCCGGATGTACCGGCCGCGCGCTACGCCGAACTGTCGCAGCACTACCGGCGGCACTGGGCGCAAGAGGTGCAGCGTCTGCATTTGTTTGAAGGCATTGAAACGTTGTTGCGTGCCTTGCGCGCGCAGGGCTATCAACTGGCGGTGGCCACAGGCAAAACCCGCGCCGGGTTGGACGAAGTGATGCGGCATACCGCGTTGCATGGCGTGTTTCATGACAGCCGCACCGCAGACGAAACCGCGGGCAAGCCCGACCCGCAAATGCTGCACGAGTTGATGTGGGCGCTGGATGTTGCACCCGAGCGCACCTTGATGATTGGTGACACCAGCCACGACTTGACCATGGCCGAGCGCGCCGGCAGCGCGGCGGTGGGCGTGAGCTACGGGGCGCACCCGTTGGCCTCTTTACAGGCGTGTGCCCCGCTGCACATCGCGCACGACGTGAGGCAGCTGGGCGACTGGTTGGCACAGCACGCCTGAAGATGGGCAACACGCGCGCGTTGCCGCAAGCACTGTGCCACAGCCACGACCTGGTGGACGGCGGCATGGCGGTGCCCTTTGATGTGATGTACCAAGGCCAAACCTGCCGAGGCTTTGCGATTCGTTATGAGGGTGTGGTGCACGCCTACCTCAACCGCTGCACCCACGTGGCCATGGAGTTGGACTGGCAGCCCGACCGTTTTTTTGACCCCTCGGGGCGCTGGTTGCTGTGTGCCTCGCATGGCGCCGAGTACGCGCCCGACACGGGTGCCTGCGTGGGCGGACCGTGTCGTGGTGGTTTGGTCTCGATTGAGCTCAACGAAGCCGCCGGTGTGGTGTACTGGTTGCCACGCCACGATTTGCAGCCTGTGACCTTTTAAATTTT
Organism: Burkholderiaceae bacterium; assembly: GCA_038125525.1. Taxonomy (GTDB): domain Bacteria; phylum Pseudomonadota; class Gammaproteobacteria; order Burkholderiales; family Burkholderiaceae_C; genus RS62. The sequence continues at coordinate 60,848 of JAYPEA010000003.1, forward strand.
TTTATCTATGAACTCGATTGACTCACCTCAGGCCCACCCCACCCCAGACCATGGGCAACAAAGCCCAAGCAACTGGGCCCAAGACACCCTAGGTGCGCTGCTGCGGGCGCAGCAACAAGAGGCCAGGCGAGCGTGGCGCTGGAAGTGGTTTTTTCGCATGGCATGGCTGCTGGTGGGTGTGGCGGCCGTGGCGTGGCTCTGGTGGCCCAAGGCTGGTGCGACTGCAGCCGTGGGGCCTTACACCGCGCTGGTTGCGGTTGATGGCACCATTCGTGCCGACGGAGGCGCCAGCGCCGAGAAGATCATGATGGGGCTGCAAGACGCCATGGAGGACGAAGCCGTTAAGGCGGTGGTGTTGCGCATCAACAGTCCGGGCGGCAGCCCGGTGCAGGCCGCGCTGGTGTACGACGAAATTCGTCGCCTGCGTGGGCTACACAACAAGCCCATTTACGCCGTGATTGAAGAAATGGGCACCTCGGCGGCTTACTACATAGCGGCGGCAGCCGATGCGATTTATGTTAGCCCGGCCAGCGTGGTGGGGAGCATTGGCGTGCGCATGGACGGTTTTGGCGCCACCGAGTTGATGCAAAAGCTTGGTGTGGAGCGACGCTTGCTTACGGCGGGCAAAGACAAAGGCTTTCTTGACCCGTTTAGCCCAATCAACCCCGAGCAGGTTGCCCATGCGCAGGCGTTGCTTGGGCAAATTCATGCGCAGTTTGTGGCGGCCGTAAAAGCCGGGCGTGGCGCCAAACTCAAAGAAGCGCCCAACGTGGAGTTGTTTGGTGGCTTGTTTTGGACGGGGCAGCAGGCGGTGGCGTTGGGCTTGGCCGACGACACCGGCAGCGTGGAGTCGGTGGCGCGCGATGTGGTGGGCGCGCCAGACTTGGTGGACTTTACCGACGAAGAAGACCTGCCGACACGGTTGGCGCGGCGCTTTGGTGCCTCAGCCGGCGCGGCGTTTGCCCAAGTGGTCAGTCAGGCCGGCGGCTGGGCCTGGCGCTAGCTAACCGAGGCCAGGTTAGCTTGTAGCGCCTGTTTGAGTTTGCGCAAGGCGGCGCTTTCGAGTTGGCGCACGCGCTCGGCGCTGATGCCCCATTCGGCCGCCAATTCGTGCAAGGTTTTGGCGCGCTCGCCCTCTGGCGGCAGCCAACGAGCCAGCACAATGGCGCGAGCGCGCTCGTCAAGCGCCTGCAAGGCGTCGTGCACCCCTTCGGTGGCCAAGCGGTAGTCTTGCAGCGACTCGAGTACGTGCGCCGGGTCTTGCGTCGGGTCGGCAAGGTAAGTCGCAGGCGCCACCGTGTCCTCATCCGATTCGCCCGGGCTTGGGTCCAGGGCCACGTCGCCAGCGGCGAGTCGGGCTTGCATGGCACGCACCTCCTCGGGTTTAACCCGCAGCGTGCGCGCCATGTCGGCCACTTCGCTTTCACGAAGCGTCGCACTGGCTTGGGTGTCGTCGTCGGCGTCTTGACGTAGGCTGTGCCGCAGCGAACGCAAATTAAAAAACAATTTACGCTGGGCTTTGGTGGTAGCCACTTTGACCATGCGCCAATTGCGCACAATAAACTCGTGAATTTCAGCCTTGATCCAGTGCATGGCGTAGGTCACCAAACGTGTCCCGTGCGATGGGTCATAGCGGCGCACCGCTTTCATGAGGCCGACGTTGCCCTCTTGAATCAGGTCGGATTGGGCCAGGCCATAGCCCGCGTACTGCCGTGCAATGGCCACCACCACCCGCAGGTGCGACAGCACCAAGCGGCTGGCTGCTTGTAAGTCGTTTTCTTTACGTAAGCGCTCGGCGCAGTCGCGCTCTTCTTCGGCGCTGAGTAGGGGCAAGGCTTGAACGGCACGAATATAGGCCTGTAAGTCGCCCAGAGGCGGCACCACCGACCAAGGGTTGGAGGGCGCCAGTGAGGCTTGCGGTTTGAGTGCAATTGCGTGCATGCTCTTCCTCCTTAACAACTGTTTGAATTAAGTTTAGCACTCGTCGCCGGCGAGTGCTAAAACACCCCTCCAATTAGGGTTTTCACCTGTTTGCGCTAGGCTTGACGTGCTTTGGGTTTGACCAAGCCGTTGATGAAGCGTCGCAGCTGGCGCTGCTGACGCAGCCAGGCCAGGCGGCTGATGGCAAAAAGTTTGCCGGTGTTGCCCATCAGGCCTCGGTCGCCCGTGTTGAGCCGAATACGCGAGGCCGGTGCTGCACGCGGTGGCACCAGAGCCTGCTGCCGCACCAATGCTGGCAGGTTGTGCGCCAGTGCCTCACCCTGCACACTCAAGGTGTCGTTCAGCGGGCGCTCGCCCGCGGCCAGTGCACCCAGGCTATGCCCGGTGGCAAACAGGCTGGGGTGCGACACCGACTGGCCGTGGCCGTTGGTGGCAAAAAAGCCTTTGTCGTCCAGTGTGGCGCCGCTGTGCTTAACCCAAGGCGCGGGCTGGTGCGGCGTGTTCACCAGCGGTAAGTCGCATTGCAGGCGCAGCCCGGTGTCCAAATAAATTTGACCATCATCCACCGCAACGCAGCGCTGCGCGATGCAATGAATGCCACGCTGTGCCAAGAGCTTATGGGCTTGCTTTTGCAAGCGCGCGGGGTAACCCCAAAGCAAGCCGTCGCGCCCAGTTACCAGCGTGACCGAGCTGGCCGCCCCCAGCTGGCGCATTTTGATCTCCACGGCCAATGCCATTTCAACGGCAATGGTGTCGCTGCCCACCACGGCCAGGTGCACCGTGCGTTGGTTGGCCAGGTTTTCTACCTGCGGCCACAGTTGAGCAAACGAATCAAGAGGCCGCATGGGCAGCACGCGGCCACGCGCACCGGGCAGCAGGTCTTCTAGCGTCGAGACGTCTACGCTGGTGCCCGTATCGATGCTGACCACGTCGTACGACAAGTCGCCGAAGTTGGCATTGTTGTGCCGCACCAGCCGGCGGTTGGCGTCCAGCCCGGTGCATCGGCCCTGTATCCATTGCACCCCAAGCGTTTGCAGCGCCGCATCCAGCGGTACGCGGCAATCCTCCAGGCTGAGGTGGCCGGCCACCCAGTCGGCAATTAGGTAGCCGGTGATGGGTGATACGTGCGGCGTGAGCAGCGTTAGGGTCAGGTCGCTGGGCCGCCGCTCAAGCCAGCGCGCCAGTGTGTGCACGTGCGTAGGGCCCGCTCCCAGCAGCAGCACGTGGGGCTTGGTGACGCTCATGGTTGCGGCTCGGGGCCATCGAGCAAGGCCAGCGCAAAGGCCTTGGCATCGAATCGGTTGAGGTCGTGCAAGCCTTCGCCCACGCCCACAAATAACACCGGAATTGGGTGTTGCTCGGCCAAGGCGAGCAAGATGCCGCCCTTGGCGGTGCCATCGAGTTTGGTCACGATAAGGCCGGTCAGGCCCAACGCTTGGTCAAATGCCTTGACTTGCGCCAAGGCGTTTTGTCCGTTGGTGCCGTCCAGCACCAGCCAAACCTCATGCGGGGCCTCGGGCATTGCCTTACCCATGACGCGTTGGATCTTGGCCAACTCGTCCATGAGATGCAGCTGCGTGGGCAGCCGCCCCGCGGTGTCCACCATAACCACGTTGCAGCCCCGCGCACGGCCGGCTTGCACCGCGTCAAACGCCACCGAGGCGGGGTCGGCTCCAGCTTGCCCTACGGTTTGCACGTGGTTGCGTTCGGCCCACGTTAGCAACTGCTCGCGCGCGGCGGCTCGAAAGGTGTCGCCCGCGGCCAACAGGACGCTGGCGCCTTGGTCGCTTAAATGTTTGGCCAGCTTGCCAATGGTGGTGGTTTTGCCTGCGCCGTTCACACCGCACATCATGACAACTGTAAGTGCGTGATCACTTACTTCAATTGTCTTTTGTAGTGGCAGCAAGGCCTGGTGAACCAGCTCAATCAGTTCGGTGCGTAACGCCTGGGGTTGGTCAATGCGCTGGGCTTGGGCACGTTGGCGCAGCTGCGCAATCAGGCGTTGGCTTGCTGGCACCCCGGCATCAGCCGAGAGCAAGGCGTCTTCGAGTGATTCAAACCAGCTTGCATCGGCGCGGGCAGCGCCGAACAGACGGGTGAGGCCAGCGCCCGAGCGGTTGAGTCCTTGGCGCAATCGCCCCATCCAGCCGCTGGCGGCTTGGGTAGGCGCTTGGGTGGACGCTTCGGTGGGGGAGGGGTCGCTGCGGCTTTTGCGCTTGAACAGGCCAAACATGGAATTCCTAGAATGGGGGCATTGTATGAAACCCACCGCCACGTCCGTTGCCGCCAAACGCCATGCCCAGGGACGGGTGCGTGTGGTGGGGGGCAGCTTTCGTGGACGGGTGCTGGCCGTGCCCGATGTGTCTGGGTTGCGTCCCACCCCCGATCGCGTGCGCGAAACCCTGTTTAACTGGCTGGGGCAGCGGGTTGACGGCTGGCACTGTTTGGATGCGTTTGCCGGCAGCGGCGCACTGGGGTTAGAGGCAGCCTCGCGCGGCGCGACGCGGGTTTGGCTGGTTGAGCCGCACCCAGCGGCCTTGCGGCTGCTGCGGCAAGCGGTGCTCGCTTTGCCCGCACCACAAGTTGAGGTGGTGGCGGCGGACGCGGCGAGGGTGCTGGCTGACCAAGCAGGAGCCGACTGGGATTTGGTGTTGCTTGACCCGCCGTTTGACGTGGCCGCGGCCACCGCCCAACGCTACGAGCAACTCGCTGCGGCCGCGGCCGCGGAGAACGGGTGGATTTACCGCGAATCGCCCCAGCCTGCCGAGCCGCCGCCAGGGTGGCAGGTGTGGCGCCAAGGCCGTGCTGGCGCGGTGAACTTTGCGCTGTGGCGGCGTATCATCAAGCCATGAGCGCATCGCATTCTCCTCGGGTGGCCGTTTTTGCCGGCACCTTCGACCCCATCACGCTGGGGCACGAAGACGTGATACGCCGCGGCGCCATGCTGTTTGACCGATTGCTGGTGGCCGTGGCAAGCGGGCATCACAAGTCGCCCCGCTTGCCGCTGGCGCGGCGCATGGCGCTGTGCCAAGAGGTGCTGGGCGAGCTGCCGGGTGTGGAGGTGGTGGCCTTTGACGGCTTGCTGGTGGATTGTTGCCGCCAGCACGGCGCCGGCGTGATGCTGCGCAGCGCCCGCCACGCCTCAGATTTTGACTACGAGGCCCAGCTGGCGGCCATGAACCGCAAGTTGTCGCCGCCGGTGCAAACCGTGATGCTGCTGCCCGAGGCTTCGCTGCAATGCATCTCGAGCACCTTGGTGCGCGAAATATCGGCCTTGGGCGGGGCCCTTGATGGGTTGGTGTCCCCGGCCGTTGTGCGTGCCCTAAGCGAAACGGCGTAGCCCAGCCATGGCGCTAACCATTACCGAGGAATGCATCAATTGCGACGTGTGCGAGCCGGTTTGTCCCAACCAGGCCATTAGCATGGGGCCCTTGGTGTACCACATTGACCCCAACCGCTGCACCGAATGCGTGGGCCACTTTGACGAGCCCCAGTGCGTGAGCCTGTGTCCGGTGGACTGCATTCCGCCGCATCCGCAACACCGCGAAACGCGCGAACAGTTGTTGGCCAAACTGCTGCGCCTACAAGCCGGCGCTTAACCCGCGGCCGGTGGGGCGGTGTGCAGTGCGGTGGTGGCGCGCGTCATGCGGCCCTGGCGCAAGTCGTCCAAACTCTCCAGGCTGCGAGCAATCGCCTGTTGTATCGCTTCGCGCTGCGCGGTGGGGGGCTTTTGCAACACCCAAGCAATCACGGCCTCACGTTGCCCGGGGTGACCAATGCCCAAACGCAGCCGCCAGTAGTTGGGGTCGCCCAGTTGGGCATGAATGTCGCGCAAGCCGTTGTGCCCGGCGTGGCCGCCGCCGCACTTGAGCTTAAGCGTGCCTGGGGACAGGTCAAGTTCGTCGTGCGCCACCAAAATGGCTTGGGCAGGAATTTTGTAAAAGCGGGCCAAGGCCGCGACGGCCCGCCCGCTGTGGTTCATAAAGGTTTGTGGCTTGAGCAGCCAAAGCGCCTCGTCGCCCTGGCCCACCTTGGCCACCTCGCCTTGCAAGCTACGCTGCGGCTGCAGCGTCGCGCCAAGCCGATCGGCCACGGCGTCCAGCCAGTCAAAGCCGGCGTTGTGCCGGGTGTGATGGTATTGGGGGCCGGGGTTGCCCAGCCCCACCAGCAATCGCAGCACCGGCGTGGTGGCTTATTTGCCCTTTTTGCCCTTGTCGGCTTCTTCGGCCGGTGCCGCCGCAGCGGCGTCCACAATGGCTTCTTCTTTGGGCTCAACCACCGTGGCCAGCGTCGCGTCACCACGGCCGTGGGTAACCACTTTGACGCCAGCGTCCAGCTTAAGCTCGCTGGCGTGCACCGACTGGCCTTTGGTGAGATGACCCAGGTCAACCGAAATGAACTCGGGCAGGTTGGTGGCCAAGCATTCAATCTCGATTTCGTTGGTGACGTGGTTGATTAGGCATTTGTCGGTTTTGACCGCAGGCGATTCGGCTTCGTTGACGAAGTGCAACGGCACACGCTTGCGCAGGCGGGTGCGCTCGTCCACGCGCTGAAAGTCCACGTGCAGCACCTGCTGCTTAAACGGGTGGTACTGCACATCGCGCAGCAACACTTTTTCGGTTTTGCCGTCGAGTTCCATGTCCAGAATCGACGAGTGAAAGGCTTCTTTTTGTAGCGCAAACCACAGGGCGTTGTGGTCGAGTTCGATGGTGGCCGGCTCGGTGGCTCCGCCAAACACAATCCCCGGGGCGCGGCCCGTATGACGCAGACGGCGGCTCGCACCCGTACCCTGCTTGCTTCGCGCAAAGGCGACAAATTTCATGACTGACTCCTAAATGAGGGGCTCCGCGACCAGAGCGCCTCCAGACAACAAACCACCCGCGCATGGCACAGGTGGCACACATGCTGCCAAGCAAGCCCTTAAAACAGGTTTTCTTGCTCGGCAAACAACCGCATCACCGACTCGCCCGAGGCGATTCGGGCAATGGTTTCGGCCACCAAAGGGGCCACCGAGAGTTGGCGAATTTTTGAACACGCCAGCGCCTGGGGCGACAGCGGAATGGTGTCGGTGACCACCACCTCGTCAAGCGCGCCGCTTTGGCTGATGCGCTCGATGGCGGGGCCCGAGAAAATGGGGTGCGTACAGTAGGCAAACACCTGTTTGGCACCGCGCTCCTTAAGCACTTCGGCGGCCTTAACCAGCGTGCCGGCGGTGTCTACCATGTCGTCCATGATGACGCAGTTGTGACCGTCAATGTCACCAATGACGTGCATGACCTCGGAGACATTGGCGCGCGGGCGGCGCTTGTCAATGATGGCCATGTCGCAGTCGAGTTGCTTGGCCAGTGCGCGGGCGCGCACCACGCCGCCCACATCGGGCGAGACGACCAACAGGTTGGGGTGGTTTTTGGCGCGCAAATCGCCCAGCAGTACCGGCGAGGCGTAGATGTTGTCAACGGGAATATCAAAAAAGCCCTGAATTTGATCGGCGTGCAAGTCCATGGTGAGTACGCGCGCCACGCCCACGGCTTGCAGCATGTTGGCTACCACCTTGGCGCTAATGGGCACGCGGCTCGAGCGCGGGCGCCGGTCTTGGCGGGCGTAGCCAAAGTAAGGAATCACCGCTGAGATGCTCACCGCTGAGGCGCGCTTGAGCGCGTCAACCATGATGATGAGCTCCATCAGGTTGTCGTTGGTGGGCGAGCACGTGGGCTGCACAATAAAGGCGTTGCGAGCGCGCACGTTTTGCGTGATTTCAACCGAGACTTCGCCGTCTGAGAAGCGGCCTACCTCAAGGCCGCCCAGCGACGTGCCCAGGTGCTGCGCAATGGAGGCAGCCAACGCCGGGTTGGCGTTACCGGTGAAAATCATGAAGTCGTGGGGCGCAACGCTCATGTGTAAACCCTGTTGGGCCGCATTGGCCCGTGACAAACTGCACACCAAACCCGTGTTAGGGATGGCAGGGGAGGAAGGACTCGAACCCTCGCATGCCGGAATCAAAATCCGGTGCCT
>JAYPEA010000004.1:0-43645 GCA_038125525.1 Burkholderiaceae bacterium
GACCTTGCCATCTTGCCCTACACCAGCGGCACCACCGGTTTACCCAAAGGCTGCATGCACCCGCAGCGCACCGTGATGTACAACGCCCACGCCATGGGGCTGTGGATGTACCAAACCCCCGAGAGCGTGCAGCTGGTGGCCGTACCCATGTTTCACATTACCGGCTTGGTGATTGGCATGCACTCGGTTATTGCCGCGGGGGCCAGCATGGTCATCATGCCGCGCTGGGACCGCGACTACGCCGGCGCGGCCATTGCCCACTGGGGCGTGACGCACTGGCTGAATATACCCACCATGGTGATGGACTTGCTGGCCAGCCCGCAGGCGGCCAGTTATTCGCTTAGCAGCTTGCAGTACATTGGTGGCGGCGGGGCTGCCATGCCCCAAGCGGTGGCGCAGCGCCTGCTCGAGCAATACGGCTTGCGCTACGCCGAAGCCTACGGCCTGACCGAAACCTGTGCCCCCTCGCACAGCAACCCGGCGCACGCCACGCGCCAGCAGTGCCTGGGCGTACCTTACATGGACGCGCGGGCCATTGTGGTTGACCCCGACACCCTGCAGCCCGTGGCCCCGGGTGAGCCCGGCGAAATTTTGATTCAAGGCCCCATGGTGTTTAACGGGTACTGGCGCAACCCCCAAGCCACCGACAAAGCGTTTGCCCACGTCAACGGGCAACGCTACTTTCGCAGCGGCGACTTGGGGCGGGTTGATGAGCAAGGCTTTTTTTACATGACCGACCGCCTCAAGCGCATGATCAACGCCAGTGGCTACAAAGTGTGGCCGGCCGAGGTTGAGGCCATGATGTTCAAGCACCCGGCGATTGCCGAGGCCTGCATCATCAGCGCGCCCGACGCCTACCGCGGCGAAACCGTTCAAGCCGTGGTGGTGCTTAGGCAAGACGCGCAAGTCACCGAGGCCGACCTCATTGCCTGGTGCCGTGAGCAAATGGCCGCGTACAAGGTACCGCGCAGCGTCCAAATGATTCACGCTTTGCCAAAAAGCGGCAGCGGTAAGGTGATGTGGCGTTTGTTGCAAGAGCAAGCCTGGGCTCAGGCTAAGTAAACGGTTCGTTATATCGGCTTGGTGATGAGGCCGCGCCAACTCATGATTTAAATGTATGGCGCACCCTCTGGCGCGGCGTTCGGGATAACCCTATCATCTTGTCCGGCCACAGAGGGTTTGGGCTTGGCTCAAGTTGAGCCACACCGCAACGTACTTGGCTCGCACCGGGGGGGTTGAGGGCCCTGCCGGCGCGCGTAACTTACCTCAACATGGAAATGGGAAAAAAGATGAAAGTGGTCCTTTGGAGCACATTGTTGTTGTCAACGGTTTTGGCCGCTTGTGGCCAGCAGGCAGCCGAGACGGCGGCCCCCGCTGCGGCCCCGGCCGCTGCTGCGCCTGCCATGGCGCCAGCACCGGCAGCCGCCGCCACCGAGCCCAAGGCGCAAGAAGGTGATGCCGCCCAGGCCAAGCCAGACGAGGCCAAAAAACAATAAGACTGAGCCGTAGGCGTCAGCCTGGCCGCAGCTTGGTGCTGCGGCTTTTTTTTGCGTTAAGGGGAAGGGCTGCTTGAAGGGTAGGGCCGGTGCCGCCGGCGTCATGGTCGGGGTGAGAGGATTCGAACCTCCGGCCTCTACGTCCCGAACGTAGCGCTCTACCAGGCTAAGCTACACCCCGCGTGTGGCCACCAAGGGCCAAATTCTAGCAGCGCCGGTGCGCGTTAGCTGGCCCGTTGCAGCAACTCGTGGGTCAGCGCCTGCATGGACTGGGTGTAGGCGTTGTGTGGCAGCGCGCGCAGCGCGTCTTGTGCCACTTGCGCCTCGGCTTGCGCCAAGCCCATGGCCGCCTGTAGGCCGCCGCTGTCGCGAATCATGGCCAGCAGCCGTGGCAACTGCGACACGTCGCCCTCGTGCACGGCACGCTCGAGCAGGTCACGCTCGCTGGCCGCCACGCGTTGCAAGGTGCAAATCACGGGTAGCGTCACCTTGCCCTCGCGCAAGTCGTCGCCCAGGTTTTTGCCCATGGTCGAGGCGTCGCCGCTGTAGTCCAGCGCGTCGTCTACCACTTGAAAGGCCGTCCCCAGCGCTTGGCCAAATAACGCGCAGGCCGACTCCACGTCCTCGCTGGCCTGGGCCAGCAGCGCCGGCAAGCGGGCGCTGGCCTCAAACAGCTTGGCGGTTTTGGAGCGAATCACCTGCAGGTAGTCGTCCTCGGTCATGGCGGTGTTGCGTATTTGAACCAGCTGCAGCACCTCGCCCTCGGCAATCACGTTGGTCGCGTCGGCCAGCACCTGCATCACGCGCATGTCGCCTACGTCGACCATCATTTGAAACGCGCGCGAGTACAAAAAGTCGCCCACCAGCACGCTGGCCGGGTTGCCAAAGGCTTGGTTGGCCGTGGCGCGGCCGCGGCGCAGGGTGGACTCGTCCACCACGTCGTCGTGCAGCAAGGTGGCGGTGTGAATAAATTCAACCACCGCGGCTAAGGTGAGCCGATGCGGCCCGGTAAGGCCCAGCGCCCCGGCCACGAGCAGCAGCAGAGCCGGGCGTAACCGCTTGCCCCCAGCGCCAATAATGTATTGCGACACCTCGCCCACCAGGGGCACCTGGCTTTGCAGGCGCTGGGCAATCACCCCGTCCAGGTCGGTCATGTCCGCGGCAATTAGGGCCAGCGGGTCGGCAAGAGGGGGGGTAGATGTCGTCACTGGGCAATTATTGCAGAAGGTGCTACAATCTCGGGTTTCCCGGTTGGAAGGAAAATCGTATGTACGCGGTTGTTAAAACCGGTGGCAAGCAGTATCGCGTGGCCGCTGGCGAAAAAATTAAAGTTGAGCAAATCGTGGCCGATGTCGGCGCTGAAATTGTGCTCAGCGAGGTATTGGCCGTGGGCAACGGCAGCGACCTCAAAATCGGCACCCCGCTGGTCAGCGGCGCGGCAGTAACGGCCAAGGTGGTGGCGCAAGGGCGTGGCGACAAAATTCGCATCTTCAAAATGCGCCGTCGCAAGCACTATCAAAAGCGTCAGGGCCATCGGCAGTATTTCACCGAGCTTGAAATCAGCGCGATTCAAGGCTAAGGAGACCCACTCATGGCACAGAAAAAAGGCGGCGGCTCAACGCGTAACGGTCGCGACTCCAAGCCCAAAATGTTGGGCGTCAAGGTGTTTGGCGGCCAGGTCATCGCCGCGGGCGGCATCATTGTTCGCCAACGCGGCACCAAATTCCATGCCGGCGCCAACGTTGGCATGGGCAAAGACCACACCTTATTTGCCACGGTAGACGGCACGGTCTCGTTTGCCGTCAAGGGCGAGTTCGGACGACAGTTTGTCTCCGTCACGCCCGCGGCAGCCTAAGCGTCACGCCCACTCAAGCGTTAGGCTTGCGGCAAAAGGCCCGCTTCGGCGGGCTTTTTTGTGCGCGGGCAAATTTACAATCCAGCCATCATGAAATTTGTTGACGAGGCCACCATTGACGTTGCCGCCGGTGACGGGGGCAACGGGTGCGCGTCGTTTAGGCGCGAAAAATATCGCGAGTTTGGCGGCCCCGACGGCGGCGACGGCGGGCGCGGGGGCAACGTGTGGGTGGTGGCCGACGCCTCGCTCAATACATTGATTGATTTTCGCTACCAGCGCCGATTCGAAGCCGGGCGTGGCGAGCACGGCAAGGGCTCGGATATGTACGGCGCCAAAGGCGCCGACATCGAAATGCGTATGCCCGTGGGCACCGTGCTGCGGGTGGCCGACAGCGAGCAGCCCATGCTGGAATTGCTGGCACCCGGCCAGCGCGAGGTGGTGGCCAAAGGCGGCGAGGGTGGGCTGGGCAATTTGCACTTCAAAAGCTCCACCAACCGCGCGCCGCGCCAAAAAACCCTGGGCAAACCGGGCGAGCGTTTTAGCCTGCACCTCGAGCTTAAGGTGCTGGCCGACGTGGGGCTGCTGGGCATGCCCAACGCCGGCAAGTCCACCTTAATTGCAGCGGTCTCCAACGCGCGCCCCAAGGTGGCCGACTACCCGTTTACCACCTTGCACCCCAACCTGGGGGTGGTACGCGTGGCCGCCGAGCAAAGTTTTGTCATGGCCGATGTGCCAGGCCTCATCGAAGGCGCCGCGCAAGGCGCCGGTTTGGGGCACCAGTTTTTGCGCCACTTGCAGCGTACCCGTTTGCTGCTGCATTTGGTGGACATGGCGCCGTTTGACGACAGCGACCCGGTGCAAAGCGCGCAAGCCATCTTGGCCGAGTTGGCCGCCTACGACACCGAGTTGGCCAACAAGCCGCGTTGGCTGGTGCTCAATAAGCTGGACATGGTGCCGCCCCACGAGCGGGCCCAGCGCGTGGCCGATTTCACCCAACGCTTGGGCGTGACCGAGCAGCCGGTGTACAGCATTTCGGCGCTGACGCGCGAGGGTTGCGTGGCGCTGATGCGCGACGTGTACCAAGCCGTGGCCCGGCCACGCCAGGCCGAGCAGGCGGTTGACCCGCGCTTTGACAACGAGGCCACGCCATGAGCGCCAACGCGGCTCACGACCGGTTGCGCCAGGCGCGGCGTTGGGTGATTAAAGTGGGCTCCAGTTTAGTAACCAACGATGGGCGCGGTTTAGACGAGGTGGCAATTGGGCGCTGGTGTGAGCAACTTGCGGCCTTGGCCCGGGACGGGCGCGAGGTGCTGATGGTGAGCAGCGGTGCGGTGGCCGAGGGCATGCGGCGGCTGGGCTGGCCGCGTCGACCCAGCGAGTTACCCGAGCTGCAGGCCGCGGCCGCCGTAGGTCAAATGGGCCTGGCGCACATGTACGAGAGCAAGTTGCGCAGCCACCAGCTGGCCAGCGCGCAGGTGTTGCTTACCCACGGTGACGTGGCCGACCGCGAACGCTACCTCAACGTGCGCTCCACGTTACTCACGCTGTTGCGTCTGGGCGTGGTGCCCGTGATCAACGAAAACGACACCGTGGTCAACGACGAAATCAAGTTTGGTGACAACGACACCCTGGCAGCTTTGGTGGCCAGTGTGGTTGAGGCCGACGCCTTGGTGATACTTACCGACCAGCAGGGCCTATACACCACCGACCCGCGCCACGACCCCAACGCCGTGTTGCTCACGCAGGGGCAAGCCGGTGACCCGGCCCTTGAGGCCATGGCCGGCGGCGCCGGCAGCCTCATTGGCAAGGGCGGCATGATCACCAAGGTACTGGCGGCCAAGCGGGCGGCCCTGGTGGGGGCCACCACCATCATCGCCTCGGGCCGTCAAGACGAGGTGCTGCCGCGCTTGGCGCGTGGTGAGGCGGTGGGTACCTGCCTAGCGCCCACGGCGGGCAAGGGGCAGGCACGCAAGCGTTGGATGGCCAACCAGTTGCAAATGCCGGGTTACGTTACGGTTGACGACGGCGCCGTGAGCAAGCTGGCGCAAGAGGGCAAAAGCCTGTTGCCCATCGGCATGACCGCCGTGTACGGTGAGTTTGCTCGGGGTGATGTGATTGGTATCTGCGACCAGCACAACCGCGAGGTGGCACGTGGCTTGGCCAACTACCCCAGCGGCGAGGCCAGGCGACTGTGTGGCACGGCGTCGTCGCGCATCGCCCAGGTGCTAGGTTACGTCGCCGAGCCCGAAATGGTCCATCGCACCAACTTGGTGTTAATGCGTTAACGTCGGTTGGGGTCGGGGTCAAAGCTGGCCCCGGGCGGCAGTTCAACCCGATGGTGAATGGCAAATGGCGTGCGCATGCGCCGCTCAGGTGCGCTGGGGGGTGCACCACTGGGGTTGCCCCCGCGCCGCTTGTTGCCGTGGCCGGCCATGCCCCCCACAAATCGCGCCAACTCGGCCAGCGCTTTTTGGTACACGCCGCGTTTGAATTCAATCACCACGTCCAGCGGTACCCAGTAATCGTTCCAGCGCCAGGCGTCAAATTCGGGGTGGTTGGTGGCGCGCAAGTTTAAGTCCCAGTCATGCCCAAGCAGGCGCAGCAAATACCAAATTTGTTTTTGCCCGCGGTAGTGCCCGCGAGCGTCGCGTCGAATGAAGCGCTCGGGTACCTCGTAGCGCAGCCAGTTGCGCGTACGCCCCACGATGCTTACGTGTTCGGGACGCAACCCAAGCTCTTCATGGAGCTCGCGATACATCGCCTGCTCAGGCGTTTCGCCGCGGTCAATACCCCCTTGCGGGAACTGCCAAGAGGTGCTGCGAATGCGTTTGCCCCAAAAAACCTGATTCTTTTGGTTGAGCAGAATGATGCCGACGTTGGGCCTGAAGCCTTCGCGGTCAAGCATAATCAATCTTTGTTTTTTCAGTTGCGCCGATTATGCACCTCACGCGCCATTTGTGCAGACGCTTGACACCGGTTACACCATGAAAGCCAGCCAGTTTCTTATCTCAACCCTCAAAGAAGCCCCGGCCGATGCCGAAATCGTCAGCCATCGATTGATGCTGCGTGCCGGCATGATCAAGCGCCTGGGCTCGGGCATTTACACCTTTATGCCCATGGGCTTGCGCGTGGTGCAAAAGGTTGCGGCCATTGTGCGCCAAGAGATGAACCGCGCCGGTGCCATTGAGCTAAGCATGCCCATGGTGCAACCGGCCGAGCTATGGCAAGAAACCGGACGATTTCAAAAAATGGGCCCCGAACTGTTGCGCCTGCAAGACCGCCACGGCCGCGACTTTGTGGTGCAACCCACCAGCGAGGAGGTGGTGACCGACATTGCCCGCCAAGAATTACGCAGCTACCGCCAACTGCCCAAAAACCTATACCAAATTCAAACCAAGTTTCGTGACGAGCGCCGCCCGCGCTTTGGCTTGATGCGCGGGCGCGAGTTTGTGATGAAAGACGCCTACAGCTTTGACCGCGACGCCGCTGCGGCGCAACAAAGCTACGCGGCCATGGCGCAGGCGTACCGCGCCATCTTTGACCGATTTGGCCTACGCTACCGCGCCGTGGCGGCCGACAGCGGCGCCATTGGCGGCGACTTGAGCGAGGAGTTTCAAGTCATCGCCGCCACCGGCGAAGACGCCATTGTGTATTGCCCCAACAGCCACTACGCAGCCAACATGGAAAAGGCCGAAGCCGCTGCACCGAACCAACCGCGCCCCGCTGCCAGCGAGCCGCTTACCGAAGTGGCCACGCCAGGGCGTAGCACCTGCGCGGCGGTGGCGCAGCAGCTGGGGTTGCCGCTGGCGCGAACCGTAAAAAGTTTGGTGTTGGCCACCGATCAAACCCAGGGCGAAGCGGCCACGGTGTGGCTGGTGTTGCTGCGTGGTGACCACGAGTTAAACGAAGTCAAGGTAGGCAAGCTGCCGGGGTTTGAGGGCGGCTGGCGCTTTGCCAGCGTGGCCGAAATTACGCATCACTTTGGCTGCAAGCCGGGGTACTTGGGGCCCATTGGCCTTAAGCACCCGGTGCACGTGGTGGCCGATCGCGAGGTGGCGGTTATGGCCGACTGGATTTGTGGCGCCAACCGGGTGGACGCGCATTTAAGCGGCGTGAATTGGGGCCGCGACCTGCCCGAGCCAATGCAGGTGGCCGACCTGCGCAACGTGGTGGAGGGCGACGCCTCACCCGATGGCAAGGGCCCGCTGCGCATTGAGCGTGGCATTGAAGTGGGGCATATTTTTTACCTCGGCACCAAGTACGCCACGGCCATGAACGCCACTTTTTTGGACGAAGACGGCAAACCCAAACCCTTTGAGATGGGTTGCTACGGCATCGGTATCACGCGCCTGCCAGCAGCGGCCATTGAGCAAAACCACGACGACAAAGGCATGATTTGGCCCGACGCCATCGCGCCGTTTGAGGTGGTGATTTGCCCAATTGGCATGGACCGCTCTGAGGCGGTGCGCGACGCCGCCCAGCGCTTGTACGCCGAGTTACGGGATGCGGGGGTGGACGCGCTGCTCGATGACCGGGGCGAGCGCCCCGGTGCCATGTTTGCCGACTGGGAGCTTATTGGCGTGCCGCACCGCGTGACGGTGGGCGAGCGCGCGCTAAAAGACGCTGAGGTGGAGTACGCCGCCCGGCGCGACGGCCAGGCGCAGCGACTGGCGTTGTCTGAGGCCGCGGCTTGGCTGGCCGCGCAGCTCGGGCGCGCTTAGTTGGCGGGTGCGCCCAGCAGTTGCTGCAGTTCGCCGTCTTCGTACATTTCCATCAAAATGTCCGAGCCCCCCACAAACTGGCCACGCACGTAAAGTTGCGGAATGGTGGGCCATTGGCTGTAGGTTTTGATGCCTTGGCGTATGCCATCGTCTTCGAGTACGTTGACGGTTTTTAGGGCTTTGGTGTCCACCCCGCAAGCCTTAAGAATTTGAATGGCGCGACCCGAAAATCCGCACATTGGAAAGGCGGCTGTGCCTTTCATGAACAACACCACGTCGTGCTGTTTAACCAGGTCGTCGATTTGTTGCTGAGCATCTTGCACGGTGTTCTCTCCGGTGAATGGCGTGGTTTGTATTATCCAACGTTACCAGCCCTTTGGCTGCAATGCCCTTGAGCTGCGGCCGGGGTGGTTAGCGGCGCTGGCCGCCGGTGCAACGTGGTCGTCCGGCCAGGTCGGCTCGGGTGCTGACTTGCTGCAGGCCATGGTGGTGCAGCAGTTGAGCCACCGCTTGGGCTTGTTGATGGCCATGCTCGAGCAACAGCCAACCGCCTGCGCGTAGCCTGCGGCTGGCACCGCCAATGATGCGGCTGAAGTCGCGTAGGCCATCGGGCCCAGCCACCAGCGCCGTCTGCGGCTCGGCGCCCAATTCCGCCAGATGCTTGTCGTTGCCGGCAAGGTAGGGCGGGTTGCTTACCACCAGGTCAAATTGCAGCCCTTGCGGCAGCGCCGCCCACCAGTCACCCAAACACCAGCGCAGGCTCAAGCCCAGGGCCTGGGCGTTGTGTTGGGCCACGGCCATGGCTTGGGGGCTACGCTCAACAGCCCATACCGTGGCGTGGGGCCGTTGTTGCGCCAGCGTCAGAGCCAGCGCACCACTGCCGGTGCCCAGGTCGGCCAGCGTGGCTTCGGCGTGGGCAGCGGTGAGCTCCAGTGCCCATTGCGCCAGTGTTTCGGTGTCTGGGCGGGGTATGAGCACAGCCGGGTTTACGCGCAGGGTAAGTCCCCAAAACCCGGCCTCACCCAGCACATAGGCCAGTGGTTCGCCGCCGTCCACCCGCGCGGCCAGCGCTTGTGCGGTCAGCCATTGGGCGGGGGTAAGGGCTTGGGTGTCGTGGCTGATTAACCAACTGCGCGCCGCGAGGTTTTGACCCATCGCTTTGAGCAGCAGGCGCTGCGCGGTTACCGCATCCAACCCCAAGTCGCGCAGCCGGCGCAACGCCCCGGCCACGTGTGGGGGCGGCGGCTCGCAGATCATGCGCTTAGGCGTTGCTCGAGTTCGGCCAGCAGTTCGGTGCCGCGGGCCACTTGCAACGCGTGCACGATGTCTTGCAGGTCGCCCTCCATGATCATCGGCAGCTTGTACAGCGTTAGGTTAATGCGGTGGTCGGTGACGCGGCCTTGCGGGTAGTTGTAGGTGCGTATGCGGTCGCTGCGGTCGCCGCTGCTGAGCAAGCTGCGCCGGGTGGCGCTGTCGCGCGCTTCGCGCTCAAGCCGCTCGCGCTCTTGCAGGCGTGAGGCCAGCACGGCCATGGCCTTGGCACGGTTGCGGTGTTGGCTGCGGTCGTCTTGGCACTCGGCCACCAGCCCGGTGGGCAGGTGGGTGATGCGTACGGCCGAGTCGGTTTTGTTGATGTGCTGGCCGCCGGCGCCGCTGGCGCGAAAGGTATCAATTCGCAGGTCGGCCGGGTTAATGGCCACGGCCTCGGCCTCATCGGCCTCGGGCAGCACCACCACCGAGCAGGCACTGGTGTGAATGCGCCCTTGCGCTTCGGTAGCCGGCACGCGCTGCACACGGTGTCCGCCAGACTCAAAGCGCAGCCGGCCATAGGCTTGGTGACCGGTGACGTGAAGCGTGACGTCTTTGTAGCCACCCAGCTCGCTGTCTGAGGCGCTCATGACCTCCACTCGCAGCCCAATGGTTTCGCAGTAACGGGTGTACATGCGCAGCAAGTCGCCGGCAAACAGCGCGCTTTCGTCACCGCCGGTGCCGGCGCGAATCTCCATAAACGCGGCACGTTCATCGTCTGGGTCGCGTGGCAGCAGCATGGTTTGAAGCTGCTCATCCAGCGCATGGGCTTGGGCTTGGGCACGCTCGAGTTCCTCGGCTGCCATTTCTTTTAGCTCAGGGTCGCTTAGCCAGTCCTGGGCTTGTGCCGCGTCGGCTTGCGCGGCTTGGTAGCGCGTGAACACCGCCATCAGGTCGCTGAGTTCGGCGTGCTCTTGGCTGAGCGTGCGGTAGCGCTGCAGGTCTTGCACCACGTCGGGTGCGCTGAGCTGGGCGTCAAGTTCGGTTAGGCGCTGCTGCTGTTGTTGCAGCGCGGCGAGCATAAAAGGTTTCATGGCCCGTAGTGTACGAACCTCAGCTGGCTGGTGCCGGCGGCCTCAGTCGTCGTTGTCGCCGGTTGTGTCTTGCGCCAGACCATCGCCAAACAAGGTGCGTATGGCTTGCACCGCCTGTCCGTGATGCTCGGGGGTTTGTAGGCGTTTAACCACCGGGTGCAGCATTTTTTGCGATAAGCCACGCGCTAGGGCTTGCAGCACCTCGTCGGCGTCCTCGCCCTTGGCCAGTCGCTTGCGTGCGCGCTGCAGCTCGGCCTCTTGCCACTGCTGCGCTTGGCTTTGTAGCTGTTGAATCAGCGGCACGCTTTGACGCTGTTGTAGCCAGTGCATGAACTGGTGCACGCCGCTGTCAACAATGGCTTCGGCCTGCACCACGGCGGCTTGGCGCGAGTCTTTGGCGTTTTGCACCACGTGGCCCAGGTCGTCCACGGTGTACAGGTAAACGTCTTGCAGCTCGGCCACTTCAGGCTCAATGTCGCGCGGTACGGCCAAATCCACCATAAACATGGGTTTGCGCCGCCGCTGTTTAAGGGCGCGCTCCACCGCCCCCAGGCCCACAATGGGCAGCAGGCTGGCGGTGCAGCTGATTACGGCGTCAAATTCGTGCAGTCGCAGCGGCAGCTCGGCCAGCGACATGGACTCGCCGCCCAACTCCACCGCCAAACGCTGACCACGGCTGGCGGTGCGGTTGGCCACCACCATTTGCTTGGGCTGGCGCGCGGCAAAGTGGGTGCCCGTTAGGGTAATCATGTCGCCTGCGCCAATCAGCAGCACCCGAATTTGCCCCAGGTCTTCAAACAAGTTGCTGGCCAGTCGCACCGCCGCGGCGGCCATGCTCACCGATTGCGCGCCGATGTCCGTGGCCGTGCGCACCTCTTTGGCCACGGCAAACGAGCGCTGAAACATTTGGTGCAACGTGGCCCCCAGCGTGCCCGATTCTTGCGCCACGCGCACCGCGTCTTTCATTTGACCCAAAATTTGCGGCTCACCCAGCACCATGCTGTCTAGGCCACTGGCCACGCGAAACGCGTGGCGTGCGGCCTGCTCACTTTGCAGGCTGTATAGGTGGTGGGTCAAGCTGTCGGGCGAGACGCCGCCGGCCTGCGCCAGCCACTGCATGGTGGGCTCGAGCGCCACCCCAGGCGAGGCGCAGTAAATCTCGGTGCGGTTGCACGTGGACAGTACCGCCGTCTCCGGGGCACCATCGAGCCGCGTGCGCAGCGCGCGCACGGTCTCACCCAGCTTGTCAAGCGGAAACGCAAAACGACTGCGCAAGTCAAGCGGCGCCGTGTGATGGTTGATGCCCAGGGCCCAAACGGTCATGTGTCAAATTATAAAATGTGACGCTTTTAGTTGACAGTAGGTGTGTCAACCATGTCTATCTTGGCCGGTTTTTGGCATGTGGTCAACTTTTTGTGGGCAGGCTTTGGCTTGGCGCTGGTGTTGTGGTTGGCGCTGCGGCTACGCGTGCGCCTGCCCCGGCCGTGGCGGGCGCTGGCGTGGCTGGTGGCCACGGGGTGGGCGGTGTCGCTGCTGGGGCTGGTATGGGGTGGGCAAGACGGACTGATTGCCACCTACACCGCGCTGGTGGTGGCACAGGGCACGCTGGCGTGGTGGCTGGCTAAGCGCGGCCGCTAGCGCCCGGATTGCACGGCGCAGACGGCGGGGTTTTTCTGGGTTGCCATAATGGGCGCCTCACCTTTTTGGCTCACATGAACGCCCGACTACCCCTTGCTGCAACCCAAGCGCCGACCAACGAGTCCGGCAGACTTAGGGAAATCCCTTACAACTACACGTCGTTGGCAGACGCCGACATCGTGCAGCGCTTGTTGGGTGCGCGTGCCTGGGAGCTGATTACGCAGCTACGCCAAGAGCGCCGCACCGGCCACTCGGCGCGCATGATTTACGAAATTTTGGGCGACATCTGGGTGGTGCAGCGCAACCCTTATTTGCAAGACGACTTGCTGGACAACCGCAAACGCCGCGAGCTGCTGGTGCAGGCGCTACGCCACCGGCTGGCAGAGGTGCACAAGCGCCGTACCCCCAGCCAAGACGCCGAACGCGACGCGCTGGTGGCCGAGCTGCTGCAAGGCGTGGCGCAGGCGGTGGACGGCTTTGCCCAGCAGTTCGCCGCCGCCGCCGCGCTGCGCCAGCGGTGTATGCGGCGGCTGCGGCGTCACACCGCGCGCGACAACGTTAAATTTGACCCGCTGTCGCGCGTCTCCCACGTCACCGACGCCACCGACTGGCGCGTGGAGTACCCCTTTGTGGTGCTCACGCCCGACTCCGAGGCCGAAATGGCGGCCTTGGTGGCCGCGTGCATCGAGCTGGACTTAACGATTGTGCCGCGCGGCGGCGGCACCGGTTACACCGGTGGCGCGGTGCCGCTGACGTGGCGCAGCGCCGTGATCAACACCGAAAAACTCGAAGCCATGACCGAGGTTGAACACGTGGCGCTGCCTGGTCTGGCCCAGCCCGTGCCCACGGTGTGGACCGAGGCTGGCGTGGTGACGCAGCGCGTGGCCGACGCCGCCGAGCGCGCCGGCTTTGTGTTTGCGGTAGACCCCACCTCGGCCGAAGCCTCGTGCATCGGTGGCAACATCGCCATGAACGCTGGTGGCAAAAAGGCCGTGCTGTGGGGCACGGCGCTGGACAATTTGGTTTCTTGGCGCATGGTGACGCCGCAGGCCGAGTGGCTGGAGGTGGTACGCCTGGGGCACAACCTGGGCAAGATACATGACGCCGAGGTTGCCAGCTTTGCCCTCACTTACTACGCCGCCGACGGCAAAACTGAAAAACGGCGCGAACAACTCGACATACCCGGCTCGGCGTTTCGCAAAGCCGGTTTGGGCAAAGACGTCACCGACAAATTTTTAAGCGGCCTGCCAGGCATTCAAAAAGAGGGCTGCGACGGCCTCATCACCAGCGCGCGCTGGGTGGTGCACCGCATGCCCAGCCACACCCGCACCGTGTGTCTGGAGTTTTTTGGTAACCCGCAAGACGCCGTGCCCAGCATCGTAGAAATCAAGCAGCGGCTGCAGCACGAGCAAGGCCAAAGCGGGGTCATGCTCGCCGGGCTTGAGCACCTAGACGACCGTTACTTAAAGGCGGTGGGCTATGTCACCAAATCCAAGCGCGGTGGTTTGCCCAAGATGGTGTTGTTGGGAGACATCACCGGCGACGACGCCGACGCCGTGGCGCGTGTGACCTCTGAGGTGGTGCGGCTGGCCAACGGGCGCAGCGGTGAGGGTTTTGTGGCGGTCACGCCCGAGGCACGCAAAAAGTTTTGGCTCGATCGCAAGCGCACCGCGGCCATTAGCCGGCACACCAACGCCTTCAAAATCAACGAAGACGTGGTGATACCGCTGCCGCGCATGGGCGAGTACACGCTAGGCATTGAGCGGCTCAACATCGAGTTGTCGCTGCGTAACAAACTGGCCTTGTGCGATGCGCTGCTGGCTTACTTGCAGCAGCCGCATTTGCCGGTGCGCCCCGCAGACGACGACCCGCCCGAGGACGAGTGGCTGGCCGCGCGGGTAGAGCAGGCGGTGCAACACGTCAGCGACGTGCGCGCGCTTTGGTGTGCGTGGCTTGACGGCTTGGACACCCACTTCGAGGCGCTGCAAAACCACAGTTTGCGTGCGAGCTGGAAAACCCAGCTGCGTGCCCCGCTGCGCGAGCAGTTCACGGGCGCGGTGTTTGCCAAAGTGCTGGCCGACATCGACGCGATCCATCAGCGCATTTTGAAGGGGCGGGTGTGGATTGCCCTGCACATGCACGCCGGTGATGGCAACGTGCACACCAACATCCCGGTCAACAGTGACGACTACGCCATGCTGCACACCGCGCACGAGGCCGTGGCGCGCATCATGGTGCTGGCGCGCAGCCTAGGTGGTGTCATCTCGGGCGAGCATGGCATTGGCATCACCAAACTGCAGTTCTTGACAGACGACGAGCTGCAGCCCTTTGCCCAGTACAAGCAGCGCGTGGACCCCCAAGGCCACTTCAACCGGGGTAAGCTTTTGCGCGCGCCGGTGGGCGAGCAGACCCACGCGGCCGATTTGAGCCACGCCTACACCCCCAGCTTTGGCCTGATGGGCCACGAGTCGCTCATCATGCAGCAGTCTGACATTGGCGACATCGCCACCAGCGTCAAAGACTGCCTGCGTTGTGGCAAGTGCAAGCCGGTGTGCGCCACGCACGTGCCGCGCGCCAATTTGCTGTACAGCCCGCGCAACAAAATATTGGCCACCTCGTTGCTGATTGAGGCGTTTTTGTACGAAGAGCAAACGCGTCGTGGGGTCTCGCTGCGCCACTGGCAAGAGTTTGAAGACGTTGCCGACCACTGCACCGTGTGCCACAAGTGCGAAAGCCCATGCCCGGTGGACATTGATTTTGGCAACGTCACCATGGCCATGCGCAACTTGTTGCGCAAGATGGGGCAAAAAAGCTTTCGTCCGGGGCAGGCCGCAGCCATGCTCATGCTCAACGCCACCCGGCCCGAGACCATCAAACTGGTGCGCGCGGCCACGGTGGACGTGGGCATGCGGCTGCAGCGTTGGGCCGCAGGCGTGTTGTCGGTATGGGCACGGCGCCAAACCAAGGCGCCCCCGGCCACCTTGGGCGCCGCGCCCTTGCGCGAGCAGGTGATTCACTTTGTGAACAAAAAAATGCCCGGCGATCTGCCCAAAAAAACCGCGCGGGCGTTGCTCGACATTGAAGACCGCAACTACGTGCCCATTCTGCGCGACCCGCGTACCACCTCCTCAGAGACCGAGGCCGTGTTTTATTTTCCGGGCTGTGGTTCGGAGCGGCTGTTTAGCCAAGTGGGTTTGGCCACGCAAGCCATGCTGTGGCACGTGGGGGTGCAAACCGTGTTGCCACCGGGCTACCTGTGCTGCGGTTATCCCCAGCGCGGCAGCGGGCAGTTTGACAAGGCTGACAAACTTATTACCGACAACCGGGTGCTGTTTCACCGGGTGGCCAACACGCTGAACTACCTTGACATCAAAACCGTGGTGGTTAGCTGCGGCACGTGTTATGACCAATTGGCCGGCTATCGGTTTGAAGACATTTTTCCTGGCTGCCGCCTGATCGACATTCACGAGTTTTTGCTTGAAAAAGGCGTTCAGTTGGGCGCTGGTGGCGCGTACCTGTATCACGACCCCTGCCATTCGCCCATGAAGCTGCAAGACCCGATGAAGACCGTCAGCGGCTTGGTGGGCGGCGGCGTGGTCAAAAGCGAGCGGTGTTGCGGTGAATCGGGTACGCTGGGCGTCACCCGCCCCGATATTTCAACCCAGGTGCGGTTTCGTAAAGAAGAAGAACTGCGTCGCGGCGAAACGCAACTGCGCCAGCAAGGCTTGGCGCCTGAGGCGCCGGTTAAGGTGCTCACCAGCTGCCCCAGTTGCTTGCAAGGGCTGTCGCGCTTTCAAGACGATTTGTCCAGCGGCTTGCTCGAGGCCGATTACATTGTGGTTGAGTTGGCGCGGCAGTTGCTGGGCGAACAGTGGTTGCCCGACTACGTGGCCAAGGCCAACGCCGGCGGCATTGAGCGGGTGCTGCTGTGAGCGCAGCTTGCTTGCTGTGCACCGAAGCCGGGGGGCAAGTGTTGTGGCAGGCGCCTTGGTTACGTGTGGTGCACGCCAACGAGCCCGACTACCCCGGCTGGTTGCGTGTGATTCCTACGGCGCACGCGGCCGAACTTACCGATTTGCCGCCCACCGCACGCCACGCGCTGTGGGCGGTGCTTGAGGCGGCTGAGCGGGTGTTGCGCGAGGTGATGCAGCCCGACAAGGTGAACCTGGCCAGCTTGGGCAACCACGTGCCGCACGTGCACTGGCACATGATTGCGCGCTACCGAGACGACCGGCACTTTCCCGATTCGGTATGGGCTGCGCCGCGGCGACCCCAGTCGGCCCAGTACCCGCAGCGGGCCAGCCGCGCCCAGCAGCTTGCGGTGGCGTTGCAAACGGCGCTGCAGCCATGGGCCAACGGGATCCAAGCATGACCCCGCAAGAAATGGTGGTACACCAAAACAGCCGGGTGCTGGCGCTGCGCTACGCCGACGGCACCGAGCTCAACATTCCCATTGAGCTCATGCGGGTGTATTCACCCTCGGCCGAGGTGCGTGGTCATGGGCCGGGGCAAGAGGTGCTGCAAACCGGCAAGCGCGAGGTCACCATCGTCTCGGTGCAGCCCGTGGGCAACTACGCCATCCAGCCCACCTTCAGCGACGGCCACGACAGCGGCTTGTTTAGCTGGGACTATCTGCACCACCTTGGGCGCGAGCAAACCCGACTGTGGCAAGACTACGAGGCGCGTTTGGCTGCCGCAGGCGCCAGCCGCGACCCCTCGGCACCCAAGGGTCAACCCTAAAAAGCACACGAGCAGGCATGGCACAAACTCACTTTGGATTCAAGCAAGTCGACGAGCGCGACAAAGCGCGCCATGTGCGCCAGGTGTTCGACGCCGTGGCGCCGCGCTATGACTTAATGAACGACCTCATGTCGCTGGGCTTGCACCGGGCCTGGAAGCGCTACACCTTGCTCGTGGCCAATGCGCAAGTGGGCGACCATGTGCTTGACTTGGCTGCCGGCACCGGCGACCTGACCCGCGGCTTTGCCCGCGCCGTAGGCCCAGCGGGCTGCGTGGTACACACCGACATCAATGCCGCCATGCTGCGCGAGGGGCGCACCCGGCTGCAAGACGAGGGTTTGATGCTACCCAGTGCGGTGTGCGACGCCGAGCAGTTACCCTTTGCAGACGCCACCTTTGACCTGGTGAGTGTGGCGTTTGGCTTGCGCAACATGACGCACAAAGACCAGGCCCTGGCGCAAGCCCATCGCGTGCTCAAGCCCGGCGGGCGCCTGCTGATTCTTGAGTTCTCCAAGGTGGTGCCGCCGCTGGCACGCGCTTACGACTGGTACGCCTTTACCGTGTTGCCTCGCCTAGGGCAATGGGTGGCCAAAGACGCCGCGAGCTACCGCTACCTGGCCGAGTCGATACGCATGCACCCTGACCAAGAAACCCTGCGTGCCATGTGTCACGAGGCCGGTTTTGCCCATGTTGATGTGCATAACCTGACTGGTGGTGTGGTGGCTTTGCACGTGGCGCAAAAAAGTCTCTAGACTGCGCGGGTACAAAAAAGTAGGCGCGGCAAGCGGTGCCGCATCGTTTGGAGCGAGTCAGGATGAAACGTAGTGCAGTGGTGGTTTTGGCGTTGGCCGTGTTGTTGGCCTCGCCCATGGCGTCGGCCAAGCGCTTTGGCGGGGGCTTTTCATTTGGCAAGCAGTCGGGCATGGTAACCAAGCGCATGGCGCCGGCCCCAACCAAGCCGGCTGCGCCTACGCGCTCGGCCACCGCCAACGGTGCGGCCGCCGGAGCCACGGGCGCTGCCGCGGCCGCGCGTCCCGGGTGGGGTGGCATGCTCGGTGGCTTGGCCGCCGGGCTGGGGCTGGCATGGTTGGCCTCGTCGCTGGGCTTGGGCGAGGGCTTTGGCGTAATTTTGCTCGTGGCATTAGGTGCCATGCTGGTGATGGTTTTGTTGCGTAGCATGCGCCGAGGCATGGCCCGGCCTGCCTACGCCGACGCACGCGGCGGGGCAAGCCCCGTGGCGTTTGCCCCGCCGCCAGCGCCGTCCAGCCGCTCTGGCAGCATCATTGGCGCGTCCTTGGGCGGCAGCGCCCAGCCCGAGACGTGGGGCATTCCTGAGGACTTTGACGTGGTGGGCTTTGAGCGTGCGGCCAAGCAGCACTTTGTTGACATACAAGCGGCCTGGGACGCCGCCGACCTTAAGGCCATGGGCGAGTTAATGACCGACGACATGCTGCAGCAAATCGCGCAGCAACTGCGCGAACGCGAGGAAGCCTTGGGTGGTCGTCCCAACACCACCGAGGTGCTGGCCTTGCACGCGCGCTTGCTTGGCATTGAAGAGGTGACCAACGGCTACGTGGCCAGCGTGGAGTTTCATGGCGAGGTGCGCGAAGAGCCGGGCGAGCCAGCCGCTTCGTTTCGCGAAGTCTGGAACATTACCAAAGCACGCCAAGGCGGTGGCTGGCTGGTGGCTGGGGTGCAGGCGCTCAATTGAGTTTGGCGTCCCAGCCGTGTGCCCAATAGGGCAATGCGGCACAATGCACGCATGACATGGTTTAACCCCCAATCGGCCGATCCTCAGGCGTGGTTAGCCACGCTGGCCAACGTGGGCCAGCAGTGGGCGCGTCGTGCGCCGCCGCCTGTGTGGCTGCAACACGACTTGCTTAACCGCGTGGTGTTGCTGGCCAATCACGTGTTGGGGCAGCACCCGGCGGCTTGCAAACGGCTGCAGCGGCACCAACAAAAAACCGTGGCGTTGCATGCCGAATCGGTGTCGTTGTACTTGCGCATCAGCAACGCGGGCTTGCTGCAGCCCCTAGCCATGGGCCACACGCCCGAGGCGGCCGACCTTGTGCTGCGCATGCCCAGCACCCCCTGGGGCGAGACCTTGCAGCGTTGGCAAGAGGGCTTGCCGCCCGATGTGGAAGTTACCGGTGACGTGATGCTTGCCGCCGAAATCGGCTGGCTGCGCGAGCATGTGCGCTGGGACATTGAAGAAGACGTGGCGCGTGTGCTGGGTGACGTCCCCGCTGCGGCGTTGGGGCGCTTGGTGCGCGGCTTAGAGCAAGCGGTGCGTGGGTGGCGTCAGCGCCAAGCCGCGCAAGGCGGTGTCACTTGACCCGTTGGCTGCGCGGCGCCACCATTGTGTGGGTGGCGTTTCGCTTTGGCTTGCTCGAGCTGGCCTTGGCCGGGTTGCACGTGCGTTGGCCGCGGCGCGTCGCGCGCGGGCTCACGCCGCCGTCGGTGCGGCGTCAACCCGCTGGCCAACGGCTGCGCCTGGCATTGGAGTCGTTAGGCCCAATTTTTATTAAATTCGGCCAAGTACTCTCCACGCGGCGCGATTTGCTGCCGCCCGAAGTGGCCGATGAGCTGGCCCGATTGCAAGACCGGGTTCCCCCCTTTGCCGGCGAGGTGGCGGTGCGCACCATTGAGCGCGCGCTGCAACGCCCCATCACCGAGCTGTTTGCCCAATTTGACCCCACCCCCGTGGCCAGCGCCTCGATTGCCCAGGTGCACTTTGCACTTCTGCCTGACGGGCGCGAGGTGGCGGTTAAGGTGCTGCGCCCAGGCGTATTGGCCGCCATCGAAAAAGACCTCGCGCTGCTGCGCACCATGGCCAGTTGGCTTTCGCGCGTGTCGGCCGACGGGCGGCGCTTGCGCCCACGTGAGGTGGTGGCCGAGTTTGACAAATACCTGCACGACGAGCTTGACTTGCTGCGCGAGGCGGCCAACGCCGCGCAGCTGCGGCGCAACATGCAGGCACTTGATTTGGTGTTGATTCCCGAAATGGAGTGGTCGCTGTGTCACCCCGAGGTGTTGGTGATGCAACGCATGCACGGCGTACCCATCAGCCAGGTGCAGCGTTTACAACAAGCCGGTGTGAACATGGCACAGCTGGCCCGCGACGGGGTGACCATCTTCTTCACCCAAGTGTTTCGAGACGGCTTTTTTCACGCCGACATGCACCCGGGCAACATCCAGGTTAGCCTAGCCCCCGAGACCTTTGGGCGCTACATCTCATTGGATTTCGGCATTGTTGGGACGCTGACGGCGTACGACAAAGAGTACCTCGCGCAAAACTTTGCGGCGTTTTTTCGCCGCGATTACCGCCGTGTTGCCGAGCTGCACGTCGAGTCGGGTTGGGTGCCGGCGCAGACCCGCACCGACGAGCTCGAGGCCGCCATACGTGCCGTATGCGAGCCTTACTTTGACCGGCCGCTGCAAGAAATTTCGCTGGGCATGGTGCTTATGCGGCTGTTTCAGGCGTCGCGGCGCTTTAATGTTGAGATTCAGCCCCAACTGGTGTTGTTGCAAAAAACCCTACTCAACATTGAAGGCTTGGGACGCCAGCTCGACCCGCAGCTGGATTTGTGGAGCACCGCCAAGCCCTTTTTAGAAAAGTGGATGCTCGAACAACTGGGCCCCAAACGCTTGCTCGAGCAGCTGCGCCAAGAGGCGCCGCATCTGGCCAAGTGGCTGCCGGCGCTGCCACGCCTACTTGGGCAGGCGTTGCAAGCCTCGGGCACGCCCACGCCCGAGCCTTGGGCGCGGTTGCTGGCCGAAACCCGCCGCACCAACCGCTTGCTGCAAAGTTTGCTTATGGCCTTGGTGGGCTTTGTGGTGGCTTTGTTGGCGTGGCAGTGGCTGCCTTATTTAAGCCTTTTATAATCTAAGGTTGCGCCCACCACCCCGGTTTGGCGCCTTGTTTGCTCTGAATCATGCCTATCTACGCTTACCGCTGCACGGCGTGTGGTCACGCCAAAGACGTTTTGCAAAAAATGGCCGACCCGCCGCTGCGGGTCTGCCCTGCCTGTCAGGCCGAAACCTTCTTAAAGCAAGTCACCGCCGCGGGCTTTCAGCTCAAGGGCTCGGGCTGGTACGTCACCGACTTTCGCGGCGGGGCCGGGGCCAAGGCCGCCAGCACCCCCGATGCCGCTGCCGCGGATACCGCAGCCAAGCCTGCCGAGGCGTCGGCCGCGCCAGCCAAGCCGGCCGACACCAGCAGCAGCGCCACCACGGCCAGCGCCGATTAAGCCATGACCCGCCTGCGCAAATGGCTGTTTGCCGGCTTGTTGGTGTTGCTGCCCATCATCATCACCCTGTGGGTGCTGGAGTGGGTGGTAACCACGTTAGACCAAACCCTGCGCGTGTTGCCACCGCAGTGGCAACCCGAAACCCTGCTGGGTGTGGCCATTCCCGGTCTGGGCGTGTTGTTTGCCTTGGTGGTGTTGGTGTTGATCGGCGCGTTGGCTTCCAACTTTGTGGGCAACGCCCTCATTCGCTGGTGGGACGGGTTGCTCGCGCGCATTCCGGTGGTGCGCTCAATTTACTCGGGGGTCAAGCAAGTCTCCGAAACCTTGTTCGCCGACAAAGGGCAGGCCTTTCGCAAAGCGGTGCTGGTGCAGTGGCCGCGCGAGGGGGTGTGGACGATTGCCTTTTTGACCGGCAACCCGCCCGGCGAGGCCACCCATTACCTGGGCAACGGTTACTTGTGTGTGTACGTGCCCACCACGCCCAACCCCACCAGCGGCTACTTGGCCATGGTGCGCGAGGCCGACACCGTGGCCCTTGACATGTCGGTTGACGAGGCCTTGTCTTACGTGATTTCTTTGGGCGTGATTGCCCCCCCCAAACGCCCACCCCGGCCGGTTGAGGCGCCCTAGGCGCGCCCACCCGTCTCGCCCTACCCCACCACGAGTTATTCCATGGCCATGCGAACCCACTATTGCGGTGAAGTCACCGAAGCCCTGCTCGGGCAAGAAGTTGCCCTATGCGGATGGGTGAATCGTCGGCGTGACCACGGCGGGGTGATTTTTGTTGACCTGCGTGACCGCCAGGGCACCGTGCAAGTGGTGTGTGACCCCGACCGCCCCGAGATGTTTGCGCAGGCCGAGGACTTGCGCAACGAGTTTTGTGTGCGGGTGTTGGGCAAGGTGCGCGAGCGCCCAGAGGGTACCCAAAACGAGGCCATTGTCAGCGGCAAAATCGAGGTGCTGTGCACTGCGCTTGAGGTGCTTAACCCCTCAGTAACCCCGCCGTTTTTGCTCGACGATGACAACCTGTCTGAGACCACCCGCCTCACGCACCGCGTGCTAGACCTGCGCCGCCCGATGATGCAGCGCAACCTGCGCCTGCGCTACCGCGTGGCCATGGCGGTGCGGCGCCATCTCGACGCGTTGGGCTTTGTTGACATCGAAACCCCCATGCTCACCAAAAGCACCCCCGAGGGCGCGCGTGACTACCTGGTGCCTAGCCGGGTGCACGACGGCGAGTTTTTTGCCTTGCCGCAGTCGCCGCAGTTGTTTAAGCAACTGCTGATGGTGGCCGGCTACGACCGCTACTACCAAATCACCAAGTGTTTTCGCGACGAAGACTTGCGTGCCGACCGCCAACCCGAGTTCACGCAGATTGACATCGAAACCTCGTTTTTGAACGAGGACGAGATTCGTGAAATGTTTGAAGGCATGGTGCGCGGCATCTTCAGCGAAGTACTCGAGGTCGATTTGGGGTCGTTCCCGGTGATGCCCTACGCCGAGGCCATGGCCCGGTACGGCTCAGACAAGCCCGATTTGCGCGTCAACCTCGAGCTCACCGAGCTCACCGACGTCATGGCCGATGTTGACTTCAAGGTATTTTCAGCCCCGGCGCAAGACCCCAAGGGTCGCGTGGTGGCCTTGCGTGTGCCCGGTGGCGCGCAGCTCTCGCGTGGTGACATCGACGGTTACACCGAGTTCGTCAAAATTTACGGCGCCAAGGGGCTGGCGTGGATCAAAGTCAACGCGGTGGCCAACGGGCGCGACGGGTTGCAGTCGCCAATTGTTAAAAACCTGCACGACGCGGCGCTGCAGCAAATACTTGAGCGTACCGGCGCGGCGGACGGTGATGTGTTGTTTTTTGGTGCGGACAAGGCCTCGGTGGTCAACGACGCCATGGGCGCGTTGCGCGTGAAAATTGGCCACAGCGAGATGGCGCGGGCTGCCGGGCTGTTTGTTGACCGCTGGGCACCGCTGTGGGTGGTGGACTTTCCCATGTTTGCCTACGACGACGAAGCGCAACGCTGGAGTGCCGTGCATCACCCGTTTACCGCACCCAAAGACGGCCACGAAGATTGGATGGACACCGACCCCTCGCGTTGCCAAGCCAAGGCCTACGACATGGTACTTAATGGTTGGGAGCTTGGCGGCGGCTCGGTGCGTATCCACCGCGCCGAGGTGCAGCAAAAGGTGTTTGAGGCGCTTAAGATTGGCGCCGAAGAGGCGCAACAAAAGTTTGGCTTCTTGCTAGACGCCTTGCGCTACGGCGCGCCGCCCCACGGTGGCGTGGCCTTTGGCCTAGACCGCTTGGTTACCCTCATGACCAAGGCCGAATCGATTCGTGACGTGATTGCTTTTCCCAAAACCCAGCGTGCCCAGTGCCTGCTGACGCAAGCCCCGTCGCCGGTGGACGAAAAGCAGTTGCGCGAGTTGCACATACGGCTGCGCAATACGGCAGCGCCCACTCACTAGCCTCTGGGCTGAGGGTGCAGGCGCTGTGCCGCCCGAGTACAAAATCCCGCAGTCGGTGCTGGTGGTGGTGTACACCGTGGCGCTTGAGGTGTTGTTGTTGCGCCGCACCGAACCCGATGATTTTTGGCAAAGCGTGACTGGCTCACGTGCCAGCGCGCGCGAGGACTGGGTGCAAACCGCGCGGCGCGAGGTGGCCGAAGAAACCGGGTTAGACACCGACGCCCCGGGTGCGGTGCTTAGCGACTGGGGGCTGGAGAACGTTTACCCAATCTACCCCCGGTGGCGTGCGCGTTACGCACCCGGCGTTACGCACAACACCGAGCGCGTGTTTGGTTTGCAACTGCCCCAGCGCCAACCCATCGTGCTCAGTCCGCGCGAGCACAGCGCCTGTGCCTGGTGGCCGTGGCGCGAGGCGGCTGACCGCTGCGCCTCACCGTCCAATGCCGAGGCCATTTTGTGGCTGACTCGCCTGGCATAGCCTCGCCGGTGCGTACCGGGCAATGGCATGCCGGACACCGGCTGACCCTGCTCACCGGCGCCTCGCAGTGGTTTCCGCTGCTGCTGCAGGCCATGGCCCAAGCCCAGCGCCGCATTTGGTTAGAGACGTACATTTTTGACTTTGCCGGCAGCGCCCTAGAGGTGGCCCAGGCGCTGGCCGAGGCCGCGCGGCGTGGTGTGCAGGTGCGGGTGATGGTGGACGGTGTGGGCACACCGGTGATTCCGCCGTCGTGGCTGGCCACATGGCGTGCCGCTGGCGTACGTGTGGCGGTGTATGCGCCGCTGGGACGGCTGGGCCTGAGCTTGCCCAGCCAGTGGCGGCGGCTGCACCGCAAGCTCTGCGTGGTAGACGACGTGGGTTATTGCGGCGGCATCAACGTGGTGGACGACTGGCTTGACCCCACGCTGGGCCCGCTGCCGCGGCCCAGGCTGGATTTTGCCGTGCAAGTGCAAGGGCCATTGGTGGAGGACATGCGTCACGCCATGCAGCAGCTGTGGCTGGCGCACACCGTGCCCTCGGTGGCACGGCGCGACCACCTCGAGCGCATGCGCCACGCCTTAAACCAGGGCCTCGCGCGCCAGCCCTGGCCAGCGGCGCAGGCCACCAGCCGCGCACGCTTGGTGTTGCGCGACAACTTGCTGCACCGCCGTGACATTGAGCGCGCCTACCGCGGCGCCATTGGACGCGCGCGCCACGAAATTTGGCTTGCCGTGGCTTACTTTGTTCCGGACATTCGATTACGTCGCGCCCTGCGCTGGGCGGTGCGGCGCGGCGTGAAGGTGCGCGTGTTGATTCAAGGCGAATACGAAAACTTCATGCAATACCACGCCGGCTGGTTTACCACGGCGTGGTGCGTACGCCAGGGCATTGAGGTGTATCGCTACCAACCCAGTGCCTTTCACGCCAAGGCCGCCGTGGTGGATGGGCGCTGGGCCACGATTGGCTCGAGCAACCTCGACCCGTTAAGCTTGCTGCTGGCCCGCGAGGCCAATGTACTGATTGACGACCCGTCGTTTGCCGGCGCGCTGCTGCAACGCCTGCAGCACGTGACCACCCACCAAGCGCAGCCCTTGGCCCCCTTGCTGGCCCAGCGTGGGCCGTGGCAGCGCGCCCGCGACGTGGTGGCCTACGTTGCCATGCGTGCGGCTTTGTTTTTAACTGGCAATCGGTACTAGGGGGGCGGTGTTACAGTACAGCCACCACTGACGTAATGGCCCTGGCCAAACTGCCCCGTATGACTGAAAAAGAAGATGGCGTGCCCGTATCGGTCAAGATACGTGAGCGCCTGCAGGCCCAGCGCCAGCGCTTTCACTCCAACGACAACATTGCCGCGCATATTCTGCCTGGCGAACTTGACGCGCTGCTTGAAGAAGTCAGCGGCAAAATGCAAGGCGTGCTCGACAGCTTGGTGATCGACACCGAAAACGACCACAACACCGCCGACACCGCGCGTCGCGTGGCCAAAATGTACATTCAAGAGGTGTTTCGCGGGCGTTACGTGCGTGCGCCCGAGGTCACCGAGTTTCCCAACGCCGAGCACCTCAACGAGCTGATGATGGTAGGCCCGATTGTGGTGCGCAGTGCCTGTAGCCACCACCTGTGCCCAGTCATTGGTAAGGTCTGGATTGGGGTGCTACCCAACGAGCACACCAATGTGATTGGCTTGTCCAAGTACGCCCGTTTGGCCGAGTGGATCATGGGGCGGCCACAAATTCAAGAAGAAGCCGTGGTACAGCTGGCCGACCTGATTCAAGAACGCACCCAGCCCGACGGCCTGGCCATCGTCATGGAGGCGAGCCACTTTTGCATGGGTTGGCGCGGCGTGCGCGACCTTGACAGCAAGATGATCAATTCGGTGATGCGTGGCGTGTTTTTGAAAGACGCCAACCTGCGTCGTGAGTTTTTGTCGCTTATTCCCCGTAGGAGCTGACCATGCTGGTGCGTTTGCTTTACGTTAGCCGGGCGGTGCAAGATGACGCACCGGCGGCGATTGACGCCATTCTCTCCACCTCGCGCTCGCACAACCTCAACCAAGGCATCACGGGTATCTTGTGCTACGGCGGCGGCATATTTTTGCAAGCCATCGAGGGTGGGCGGGAGGCCGTCAATCGGCTCTACAGCGTCATCGTTAAAGACGCGCGCCACACCGATGTGGTGCTGCTGCGCTACGAAGAAATCTTGGAGCGCCGCTTTGGCGGCTGGACCATGGGGCAGGTGAATCTGGCCAAGGTCAACGCTTCGATTGTGCTCAAGTACTCCGAGCGCCCGGTGTTTGACCCGTATCAGGTCTCGGGCACCGTCTCGCAAGCCCTGCTTGACGAGTTAATGGCCACGGCCTCCATTATTGGCCGCGCCTAAGCACCTGCGGCCTGGCAAACCGGACAGTCGGCGCGTTGGGCCAATGTAATGGCCTCAAGCCGCAGGCTGCCCGCGTGCAGCAGGCGCAGTTGGTTGTCGGCGCCGCCGTCATGGCCCACCAGCAGCCGCATGGCCTCGGCCGCTTGCATGCTGCCCACCATGCCCACCAAGGGGGCCAGTACCCCCAGGGTGGCACACTGTGCCTCGCTGGGTGCCGCATCGGGGTCGAACACGCAGGCGTAGCACGGGGCGTCGGGGCGGTCTAGGCGAAACACCGCCAGTTGACCGTCGGTTTTAATGG
The DNA here is from genome assembly GCA_038125525.1 of Burkholderiaceae bacterium. Classification (GTDB taxonomy): domain Bacteria; phylum Pseudomonadota; class Gammaproteobacteria; order Burkholderiales; family Burkholderiaceae_C; genus RS62. The sequence goes on from JAYPEA010000004.1 coordinate 26,673, forward strand.
CCGCGCCCGAGACCAGCGGCCGCTTGGCCTGCACACAAGCCCGATTAACTTCGTGCCGGGTGGCAAAGTTGTCGCTGCAGTCAAGCACCACGTTAGCCTGCGGGGTGTGCTGGGCCAGCCACGCCGCCGTGGCACGCGCCGCCACGCCGGTGACGCGTACCTCGGGGTTAACTTCGTGCATGGCGGTGGCCAATGACTGCACCTTGGCCTGCCCCAGGCGCGCTGTGGTGTGGCCGATTTGTCGCTGCAGGTTGGTCAGGTCAACCACGTCGTCGTCAATCAGCGTGATGTGGCCCACGCCTGCGCTGGCCAGGTACAGCCCAGCGGCGCAGCCCAAACCGCCGGCGCCCACAATAAGCACATGCGAATTGAGCAGTTGGCTTTGACCCTCGATGCCCACGGCATCGAGCATCAGGTGCCTGGCATACCGCAGCAGTTGCTGGTCGTTCACGGCATGGGCAATCAGTTGCTGGCGCCGTCTTCCTTGCCCAGGGTTTGGCTTAACTTAACGCTTTCGCCGCGCATGAAACGCAGCGCTTGTTGCAACCGAAAGTCGTCGGCCTCGCCAAAGGTGGGCAGCAGCCGCTCGCTGGGGTCTTTACGCCGCTCTTCTTCGAGCTTGCGCCGGGCCGCCTCGCGGGCTTGTTCGCGTTGCTCGGCCAACTTGGGGTCGGCTTTGGCAGCGCTGGCCGTTTTGTCGGTTTCAAGGTGTTTGCTTAGGTCACCTTCGCGGGTAGACAGCGCCGCAAACAAGTTGCCCTCGGGCGTTTCGTCCACGTACATGTCGGGCGTGATGCCTTTGGCCTGAATCGAGCGGCCGCTGGGGGTGTAGTAAAACGCGGTGGTCAGCTTAAGCCCGGTGTCGGGGCCCAACGGCCGCACCGTTTGTACCGAACCCTTGCCAAACGTGCGGTTGCCCATGAGCACGCCGCGCTTATGGTCTTGCAGCGCGCCGGCCACGATTTCACTGGCCGAGGCCGACCCTTCATTCACCAACACCACCAGCGGCACGCGTTTGAACACACCGTTGGTTTGCTGGGTGAGAGTGGCAATGGGGTCGCGACCCGGGCGGCGCCAGTAGTCGCCCACGGCGGCGCGGTATTCGGTGCGGCTTTCTTCGAGCTGGCCGTTGGTAGAGACCACTTTGACGTCGTCGGGCAAAAACGCGGCCGACAGCGCCACGGCCGCGTCCAGTAAGCCGCCTGGGTCGTTGCGCAGGTCTAGCACCACGCCCTTGAGTTTGGGTTGCGCTTGGTACAGCGCCGTGAGCTTGGTGGCAAAGTCGGTGACGGTGCGGTCTTGAAACTGCGAGACCCGAACCCACGCGTAATCGGGCGTGACCATTTTGGCCTTCACGCTTTGGGTTTTGATTTGCGCGCGGGTGATGACCACGCCAAAGGTGCGGTCCTCGCTGCGGCGCAGAATGGTTAAACGAACCTTGGTGTCGGGTTCGCCGCGAATCAGTTTGACCGCATCGTTGATGCTCAGACCCTTGATGGGGGTGTCGTCAACCTTGGTGATGAGGTCGTTGGTTTTGAGCCCGGCCTGAGCCGCGGGTGAGTCTTCGATGGGCGAGACCACCCGCACCAGGCCGTCTTCCATGGTGATTTCAATGCCCACGCCCACAAAGCGGCCGCTGGTGCCTTCGCGAAACGACTGCCAGGCTTTGGCGTCGTAGTAGGCCGAGTGCGGGTCAAGCGCGTTGACCATGCCGGCAATGGCGTCGGTGATGAGTTTTTTCTCGTCAACCGGCTCAACGTAGTCGGTTTTAACGATGTTAAAGACGGTAGCCAGTTGGCGCAGCTCGGCCAGTGGCAAAGGCACCGCCCCGCTGCGAGCCGTGGCCTGTAGTTGGGTGGTAACCAAGGCGCCGGCCAAGGCCCCCATGCCCAGCCAGCCGAGGATGCGAAATTTGCTTGCCATGGCGCCGAACTATACACCCGCGGCCCGCATTGCGCGGGCTGCAGGCGGGGTGGGGTTATTCCAAATAGGCGTGGCGCAGCGGCTTGAGTGCGTCGTCAAGTTCGTACACCAGCGGCGCGCCGTTGGGGATGTTTAGCCCCACAATATCCTGTTCAGAAACGTCGTCGAGGTATTTGATGAGGGCGCGCAGGCTGTTGCCGTGCGCGGCAATCAGCACCCGCTTGCCACCGCGCAGCGCCGGGGCAATCGAGTCGTTCCAAAAGGGCAGCACCCGTGCCACGGTGTCTTTGAGGCATTCGGTACGCGGAAACGCCTCTGGCGGCACATGGGCGTAGCGCCGGTCGCCAAATTCCCAGCGGGCGTCTCCCTCGGGCAGTGCCGGGGGTGGGGTGTCGTAGCTGCGGCGCCACTGCAACACCTGATCGGCCCCGTACTGTTGCGCCATGTCGGCTTTGTTTAGCCCCTGCAGCGCGCCGTAGTGGCGCTCATTGAGGCGCCAACTGTTGACCACCGGCAGCCAGGTACGCTCCATGCGCTCGAGCACGTGCCACAGCGTGTGCGTGGCGCGCTGCAGCACGCTGGTGTAGGCCAGGTCAAAGTCAAAGCCGCGTGCCTTGAGCAGTTCACCGGCGGCCTGGGCCTGCTGCACACCGGTTGGGGTCAGCGGCACGTCGGTCCAGCCGGTGAATCGGTTTTCAAGGTTCCAGGTGGACTCGCCGTGGCGAATAAGCGTAAGCGTAGGCATGGCAGTAAGGGGCAAAAAAGCGCCGCTGATTGGCGCGTGGGTGGCAGGTGGTGCGCGCGGGGCGGGGACAAAACCCCACGGCGCACACCAAAGAGCCAGCGATTTTAGAATGTTCGCTTTTACCGCTAGGGAAGCACCGTGGAATTTATTACCCAAAACTGGATGTTGATCACCATTGCCGTGTTGTCAGCGGGCATGCTGGCTTGGCCTTCGGTGTCGCAAGGTGGCGGGGCCATGGCGGTCTCGCCCACCCAGGCGGTGCAACTGATCAATCGCGAGCGCGCCACGCTAATCGACATCACCAGCGACGACGAATACCGCGCAGCCCACGCCAAAGGCGCCAAGCACGTGCCGGTAGACGATTTAGAGAACGCGCTGGGCAAGATGGTGAAAGACAAAGAGCGGCCTGTGGTCATCATGTGCGCCACCGGCGCGCGCAGCCGCGGTGCGGCAGCGCGGGCGCGCAAGGCGGGCTACACCCGAGCCCTTTCGTTGGCCGGTGGACTGGGCGCCTGGCGCCAGGCCAACATGCCAGTTGAAACCCAAAACGCTTAACCCGGTAAGGTAGCCCGCCATGGCCCACGTTCGCATGTACACCACCGCCGTTTGTCCCTACTGTGTGCGCGCCAAGCAGCTGCTTGGCCAGCGCGGGGTAACCACCATCGAAGAAATTCGCATCGACACCGATGCGCAAGCCCGCGAGGCCATGATGAGCAGCACCGGGCGTCGCACCGTGCCACAAATTTTTATTGGTGCGCACCACGTGGGTGGGCACGACGATTTGGTGGCCTTGGACCGCGCCGGTGAGCTCATGCCGCTGCTGCAAGGCTAGCGCCGCGGCGCTGCAATAATGCGCGTTTACTTTTGTTTTGGGAGTCACCATGGCCGACGACGCCAACCCCACTTTTGCCATCCAGCGCATGTATCTCAAAGGGGCTTCGCTTGAGCAACCCAACGCGCCGGCGATTTTGCTCGAGCAAGAAACCCCCAGCGTGGACATTCAAGTGGGCGTGGCCCAGCAAAACTTAGCGCCCAGCATCTACGAGGTGGTGGTCTCGGCCACGGTGCATGCCAAGGTGAAAGACAAAACGCTGTTTTTGGTCGAGTGCGAGCACGCCGGTATTTTTGAAATCGCCGGCTTTGACGACGAGCAGTTGCGCGGCGCCCTAACCGTGGGTTGTCCGCAAATCGTTTACCCCTACCTGCGCAGCCAGGTGGCTGACTTAACCCAGCGTGCCGGCTTTGCGCCGGTGCACTTGAGCGAAATCAGCTTTCAGGCCATGGCCGAGCAGGCGCAAGCAGACGGCGCCGTCGAGGCCTCGTAACCGGCCATGCGCGTTTTGGTTGCGGGCGCTGGGGCCTGGGGCACGGCCGTGGCGGTGCATGCTGCCACCCGGCACCCCACCACGCTTTGGACGCATCGCCCGCAACAAGCCCAAGTGCTGCAGCGCGACGGCGTCAACGCCGCGTATTTGCCCCACGTGCCGCTGCCCGGTGCGCTGGCCATTGATGGCCAAACCGGCTTAAGCGATTTGGCCGCGGCACACGACCTGGTGCTGCTGGCCACGCCCACGGCCGCGTTACGCGGCATGTTGCAAACGCTGGCGGGGTTGAGCACGCCGGTGGCTTGGTTGTGCAAGGGGCTTGAAGACACCGAGCAAGCCCTGTTGGGGCATGAAATCGCGCAGCAGGTGGCCCCGGCGCTATTGGGTGGGGTGCTCAGCGGCCCCAGTTTTGCGCAAGAGGTGGCACAGGGCAAACCGTGCGCCCTGGTGGCGGCCAGCCCCCACGCCTCGGTGCGCCGTGCGTTGGTCGACGCCCTGCACGGCGCGGCCTTGCGCGTGTACACCAACAACGACTGGGTGGGCGTGGAGTTGGGCGGCGCCATCAAAAACGTCTTGGCGCTGGCCACTGGCCTATCGGACGGTATGGGGCTGGGCTTAAATGCCCGTGCGGCCTTGATCACGCGGGGTTTGGCCGAGATGTCGCGCCTGGGGCAGGCCATGGGCGCCCGGCCCGAGACGTTCATGGGCTTGTCCGGCGTGGGTGACTTGGTGTTAACCACCACGGGCGACTTGTCGCGTAATCGCCGTGTTGGCTTGGCCCTGGCCAAAGGGCAGCCGTTGGCGCAAGTGCTGGACGATTTGGGCCACGTGGCCGAAGGGGTACCTTGCGCGCACGCGTTGCACCGGCGCGCCCAGGCGTTGGGCGTTGAGATGCCTATTGCCGCGGCGGTTGAGGCGGTGTTAACCACGCGGTTGACCCCAGCTGAGGCGCTACGTGACTTGCTTTCGCGCGACCCTGGCCAGGAGAACCCATGCACCTAACCCCCAACTGGAGTCAACCCGCCACCTGGGCCGAAATTCCCCAACAAGACGCCAAGCGTGCCCTAGCCGAGGACGTTGGCCCGGGCGACCTGACCGCTGCGCTGGTGCCAGCCCACGCCGTGGCCCACGCCCATGTGGTGCTGCGCCAAGACGCGGTGCTGTGCGGGGCGCCGTGGGTTGAGGCCGCCGCGCAACAGGTGCATCCCGCCATTGCCTGCCAGTGGGCGGCGGCCGAGGGGCAGGCGTGTCAGGCCGGCACCGTGGTGCTTCGGCTTGAGGGCCCCGCCGCTGCCTTGCTGACGCTTGAGCGAACCGCGTTGAATTTTTTGCAAATGCTCTCGGCCGTGGCCACGCATACCGCGGCGTTTGTGCACGCCGTGCGTGGCAGCGGCGCAGCCATTGTGGACACCCGCAAGACCCTACCCGGCTTGCGCTTGGCACAAAAATACGCGGTATGGTGCGGGGGCGGCACCAACCATCGCATGGGCTTGCACGACGCGGTGCTGATCAAAGAAAACCACATCGCAGCCGCCGGCGGCGTCGCGCAGGCCTTGCGCGCAGCCGCGGCGCAGGCCGCCAAGGCCGAGTTTGTGCAAATTGAGGTTGAAACCCTCGAGCAGCTCGACGAGGCGCTGCACGCCGGCGCCACCATGGTGTTGCTGGACAACATGGATCTGCCCACCCTGCGCCAGGCGGTGGCGCGCAACCAGGGGCGGGCGGTGCTCGAAATCTCTGGTGGGGTCACGCTCGAGCAAGTCGGTGCGCTGGCCGCGGTGGGGGTAGACCGTATTTCCGTGGGGACACTCACCAAAGACATCCGCGCGGTAGACTTATCCATGCGTTTCACAAAGGCTTAACGACCATGGGCGATCGGTTTGCGGTGGAATTTCAGCAGCCTGCTTGCGACACACAGCAGGCCTGGGCTCGCGTGGTACCCGGGCCGGTGGGCGCGCAGCGCCAAGCTCTGCTTGGGCGCGCCGCCGAGGCGTTGCGAGCGCACAATGCCGTGTTGATTGCCCACTACTACGTTGACCCCGACTTGCAAGACCTGGCCATGCAAACCGGGGGTATCGTGAGCGACTCGCTTGAAATGGCCCGCTTTGGCCAGCAACATCCGGCCGCTACGCTGCTGGTGGCCGGTGTGCGGTTTATGGGCGAAACGGCCAAAATTCTCAGCCCCGAAAAAACCGTGCGCATGCCCGACCTAGAGGCCGAGTGCTCGCTGGATTTGGGCTGCCCCGCTGAGGCCTTTGGTGCGTGGTGCGACCAGCACCCCGACCGCACCGTGGTGGTGTACGCCAACACCAGCGCGGCGGTAAAGGCGCGCGCCGATTGGGTGGTAACCAGCAGCTGCGCCCTTGACATCGTGCGCCACCTCAAAGCCCAAGGCCAGCGCCTGTTGTGGGCGCCCGACCGGCATTTGGGACACTACATTCGCGAGCAAACCGGTGCCGACATGTTGCTGTGGGAAGGCGCCTGCGTGGTGCACGACGAATTTAAGGCCAGCGAACTGCGTGACTTGCGCGCCCAGTACCCGCACGCATGCGTGCTGGTGCACCCCGAGTCGCCGGCTGATGTGATTGCCCAAGCCGATGTGGTGGGCTCAACCTCGGCCATTTTGCGTGCCGCGCGTGAGCGCGACGCCACCTGCTTTGTGGTGGCCACCGACACCGGGTTGATGCACCAATTGCGCCAGCAAAACCCCGGCAAGCAATTCATCGAAGCACCCACCGCTGGCCAAAGTGCCACGTGCAAAAGCTGCGCGCACTGCCCGTGGATGGCCATGAACAGCTTGCAAGGCGTTATCAACGCGCTCGAGCACGGCCTGGGCGAGGTAACCGTGGGCGAGCCACTGGTGGCGCCAGCACGCCAGTCGATCGACCGCATGCTGGCCTTTACCGCGCGTCAAGCGGCCGCGCCGCAGCCCGGGGCCTTGGTGCCCAACATCGGGGCCGCTTAATTCGGGCTCAGTATGCTGGGCTGGGTTTGGGCGGCGGGCTCGGGGTAGTCCAAGCTAAAGTGCAGCCCACGGCTTTCACGCCGCTGTTGTGCGCTTTGCACAATCAGGTCGGCCACCTGTACCAGGTTGCGCAGTTCAAGTAGGTCGCGGGTGACGTGAAAGCTGGCGTAAAACTCTTGAATTTCTTGGCGCAACAACGCAATGCGATGCGCGGCGCGCTCCAAGCGTTTGTTGGTGCGCACAATGCCCACGTAGTCCCACATAAAGCGGCGCAGTTCTTCCCAGTTGTGGGCAATCACCACCTGCTCATCGGCATCGGTGACACGGCTGTCGTCCCACGCCGGCAGGGCCGGGCCAGCCATGGCGGGTAAGCCACCAATATGTGCCGCGGCTGCCTGCGCGTACACCACGCATTCAAGCAAACTGTTGCTGGCCAGTCGGTTGGCCCCGTGCAAGCCGGTGTAGGCGGTCTCGCCCACGGCGTACAGGCCGGCCAAATCGGTGGCGGCATGGTGGTTAACCATGACACCGCCGCAAGCGTAGTGCGCCGCCGGTACCACCGGTATCGGTTGGTGCGCGATGTCAATGCCCAACTCGGCACAGCGTGCGCCGATGGTTGGAAAGTGCGCTTGCAAAAACGCTGGGCTTTGGTGCGTGATGTCCAAATACACACAGTCCACCCCGTGACGTTTCATTTCAAAGTCAATCGCCCGAGCCACCACATCGCGCGGCGCGAGTTCGGCGCGGGCGTCGTGCGTTGGCATAAAGCGGCTACCCCCTACCGAATCGGGTAGGCGCAACACGCCGCCTTCGCCACGCACAGCCTCGGAGATGAGAAACGACTTGGCGTGTGGATGAAACAAGCAGGTGGGGTGAAACTGCACAAACTCCATGTTCGCCACGCGGCAGCCAACACGCCAAGCCGCGGCCACGCCGTCGCCAGTGGCGGTGTCGGGGTTGGTGGTGTACAGGTACACCTTACCCGCGCCACCCGTGGCCAACACCGTGGCCGGCGCGGCAAACACCTGTACCGTATCGGTTAACTCGTCCAGCACGTAAGCCCCCAAGCATCGGTTAGGCCCCGGGTGGCCCACGCGCTGGGTGGTAATTAGGTCAACCAGCATATGGTGCTCAAACCATTTGATGCCGGGGTGGGCGCGCGCGCGCTGCAGCAGGGCCTGTTGCACCGCGCGCCCGGTGGCATCGGCGGCGTGCACAATGCGGCGCTGGCTGTGGCCGCCCTCGCGCGTGAGGTGCAGCGCACCGGCTTCTTGGGTAAACGCCACGCCTTGGGCTTGCAACCAACGAATCGCCTGTGGTGCTTGCTGCACCGTCAAGCGGGTGGCTTGCGCATCGCACAAGCCGGCCCCGGCGTGGTGGGTGTCGGCCTCGTGTTGGGCAAAATCGTCGTTTGGGCCCAGCACCGCGGCAATACCGCCTTGGGCCCACGCGCTGGCACCGGCATCGGCGCTGCGCTTGGTCACAATGGCCACGCGTTTGCCCTTGTCGGCCAGCTCAAGCGCCGTGGTGAGCCCGGCCAAGCCGCTGCCCACCACCAACACGTCAAACGGGGTGTGTGCGGCGCTCAAGATGGTTGGTAAGCCAGGCGCACATATATGGGCGCAAATGCCTCGGCCTGGGTCACGTCAATCAGCGCCTCGCGCGCCAGCTCGAGCATGGCAACAAAGGTCACCACCACCACCGCTACCCCACGCTCGGGGTTAAACAAGTCGGCAAACTCAACAAATTGCTGGGTTTGCAACTGCCGCAAAATGGCGCTCATGTGCTCTCTAACCGAGAGCTCTTGGCGCTGCACGCGGTGGTGTTGCACCAGCCGGGCGCGACGCAAAATATCGCGCCAAGCGTCGCGCAGGTCGTGGGTATGCACGTCCGGAAACCGTGGCTGCAGCGACTGCTCAATGGTGACTTCGGTGCGCAAAAAATCGCGTCCCATGGTGGGCAAGTCGCCAAGGTGGTGCGCCGCGAGTTTCATGCGCTCGTACTCGAGCAAGCGCCGCACCAGCTCGGCGCGGGGGTCTTCGGGCTCAGCGCCCTCGGCTTGCGGTTTGGGTGGCAGCAGCATGCGCGATTTGATTTCAATCAGCATGGCTGCCATCAGCAAGTACTCGGCGGCCAGCTCAAGGTTGTTGGCGCGAATGTCCTCAACGTAGCTCAGGTACTGGCGCGTGAGCGCGGCCATGGGGATGTCGAGAATGTTGAAGTTTTGCTTGCGTATCAGGTACAGCAGCAAATCAAGTGGACCTTCAAAGGCTTCCAAAAACACCCGCAGCGCGTCGGGCGGAATGTACAGGTCTTGCGGTAAATCAAACAGCGGCTCGCCGTACAACCGTGCCACGGCAACGTGGTCAACCACCTCGGGGGTGGTGGCCAACGGGCCGCTGGGCAATTCGGGGTTCATTGGGGTGGGGCTTACGCCTTGGCGTCGCGGGGGCTGGTTTGGTACACGTACGCTGGCTGCGCCACACGCGCCTGGGCAAATTGGTCACGCCACTCGGGGTTTACGGTGCGGTCCCACAACAGGGCGCGGCCCTGGCGCTGCTGCGCCTCCAAATTGGGGTGCGAGGCCTTGAGGCCGTCCAAAAAGGCGGTGGCCTCTGACCGGTAGTGGGGACGGCGAAACAGTGACATGACCAACCTTGTAACGTGGCGAAGCCACCAATTTTACGCGCTCTCCACCTCAAACCGGTGCAGCCGCAAGGCAAAGCCCGAGCGGCCCATGAGCGAGGCCGGCTGTGGCTGCACCCCCAGCATGCTGAGATGGGCGCCGCGTCGCTGCAGGCTGTCGGCGAGTTGGCGCAAGGCATCCAAGCCCGTGGTGTCCAACGTAATTAAGCGCTGCGCGTGCAGCACCACCTCCTGGCCCGAGGTGCATTGGTCGGCTAGGTGCAGCAAGGCGTCTAACTTGCCTACGGTGCCAAAAAACAGGCTGCCATACAGCGTGACCTCAATCGGCTCACCGGGCTGCACCGGGCCAATGCGCACGCGGCAAATGTCTTGTTGACGCAAAATAAAAAACACACATGCCAGCACCAAACCCAGCTGCACCGCCACCGTGAGGTCAAACACCACCGTAACGCCAAAGGTGCTAAGCAGCAACACGCGGTAGGGGTTAGAGAAGTGGCGCAACCGGGCAAATTCGCGCCATTCGCCCATGTTCCAAGCCACAAACAACAGCACCCCGCCCAGCACCGCCAGTGGAATGTGCTGCGCCAGCGGCGCGGCCAGCAGCACCACGGCGGCCAGCGTAAGCGCGTGCACCATGCCCGCCACGGGCGAGGTGGCGCCCGACCGAATGTTGGTGACGGTACGCGCAATGGTGCCCGTGGCCGGCATGCCACCAAAGTATGGCACCACAAAATTGGCAATGCCCTGCGCCATCAGCTCTTGGTTGGGGTTGTGCCGAGGCAGCCCCGAGAGCTGGTCGGCCACCCGCGCGCACAGCAGCGACTCAACCGCCCCAAGCAACGCCAGCGTCAGCGTTGGGGCCACCAGCAGGCGCACGGTAGCCCATGAAAAATCCGGCAGTGCAAACGTGGGTAGGCTTGGCGCAATGGCACCAAAGCGCTGGCCAATGGTCTCCACCGGCAAGGCCAGCGCCCAAGCCAGCAGCGTTAGCGTGACCAGCGCCACCACGGGGCCGGGCACACGTGCCGTTACCGCCATGGCTTGCCGCCCTTTGGGCAGCACGGCCACGCGCTGCAACACCGTTGACTCCGAACGCATCAACCGCGGCCAAAACCACAAACCCAGCACGCAGGCTAAGCCCAAGGCTACGGCGTAGGGGTTGACCTGGTGCAGGTTACGGCCTACCACGCTGAGCATGGAGAAGAAATCGGCGGGCATGTTTTTGATGGACAAGCCCAGTACCTCGCGCAACTGTGACAACGCGATGAGCACGGCAATGCCGTTGGTAAAGCCAATTACCACGCTCACCGGCACGTAGCGCACCAGGCCGCCCAAACGCAGCCACCCCATCAAAAACAACAACACCCCAGCCGAGGCGGTGCAGATGAGCAAGTTGGCCACGCCGTACTGTTCAACGATGCCGTACACAATGACAATGAACGCCCCGGCAGGTCCGCCAATTTGCACGGGTGAGCCGCCCAGCGCGGCAATTAAAAAACCGCCAATGATGGCGGTCCACAAGCCGGCTTCGGGGGTGAGCCCACTGGCGATGGCAAAGGCCATGGCCAGTGGCAGCGCCACCACCCCCACCGAGACGCCGGCGCCCACGTCGCGGCCCAGGCGCCCTAGGTTGTAGCCGCGCAGCTCGCGCCACAGTCGCGGACGAAAGGGCTCAAGCGCGGGGATTTTCATGGGGTGTTAGCGCACGCGCATGCCAGGGGTGGCCCCGCTGTCGGGGTTGAGCACAAAAATACCGGGCGAGGCCTTGGTGTCGGCGGCGCTGGCGGCCAGCACCATGCCCTCACTGAGGCCAAACTTCATACGGCGTGGTGCCAGGTTGGCCACCAACACCGTAAGCCGGCCTTGCAGTTGGGCGGGGTCGTACGCCGAGGCAATACCCGAAAAAACCTGTCGCAACCGAGGTTGGCCGCTGTCGTCTTGCTCGCCCGCGTCCAGCATCAGGCGCAACAGTTTGGACGAGCCCTGCACGCGCTCGCATTGCACAATGCGCGCCACGCGCAGGTCCACCGCGGCAAAGGCGTCAATGCCGATTTCGGCGGCCAAGGCCTCGCCGCCCGGTGGTGGGGCCACCGGCGCGGCCTCGGGCGCGGCCTCGGCCGGTGCAAACAAGGCCTCAAGCTGGCTGCTTTGTACCCGTTGCATCAGGTGCTGGTAGGGGCCAATGCGGTGCCCGGCAGGCAGGGCGTGCCCGGCGTCTTGCCAGCTCAGCGGGGGCACGCCAAGCCACTGTTCCACGCGTTGGGCCAGGTGGGGCAGCACCGGCTTAAGGTATAGGGTGAGCAGCCTAAAGCAAGCCACGCAGGTGCTGCACACCGCGTGCAAGGCCTGTTGCTGTTCGCTTTGTTTGGCCAGCTCCCAGGGCTTGTGGCGGTCCACGTATTCGTTTACCTGATCGGCCAGCTGCATGATGTCGCGCAGCGCGCGCGCCGTGTCGCGCCCCTCGTAATGCGCGGCCACGCGCGCGGCGGCACCTTGTAACTGTTGCAGCAGCGCGCTGCCCTCCGTGTCGGGTTGGGCCAGCGCGCCGTCAAAGCGCTTGCTAATAAAGCCCGCCGAGCGCGCGGCGATGTTGACGTACTTGCCCACCAAATCGGCGTTGACGCGGGCCAAAAAATCGTCGGGGTTGAAGTCCACGTCTTCGTTGCGGCCATTGAGCTTGGCGCCTAGGTAGTAGCGCAGCCATTCGGGGTTCATGTCAAGCTGCAGGTAGCGCATGGGGTCAAGCCCCGTGCCGCGGCTTTTGCTCATTTTTTCGCCGCTGACGGTTAAAAAGCCGTGTACGTGCACCGTGTTGGGGGTTTTGCGACCCGAAAAATGCAGCATCGCTGGCCAGAACAAGGTGTGAAAGTAGGTGATGTCTTTGCCAATGAAGTGCACTTGCTCGGTGCGCGGGTCGGCCATCAGCGCCTCAAAATCGCGCCCGGTTTTGTCGCAGTAGTTTTTTAGCGAGGCCAAGTAGCCAATTGGGGCATCAAGCCACACATAAAAGTATTTGCCCGGCGCGTCGGGGATTTCAATGCCAAAGTACGGCGCGTCGCGGCTGATATCCCAGTCTGACAACCCGCTGCTGCCGTCGTCTTGCGGCACAAACCATTCTTTGATTTTGTTCAGCACCTCGGGCTGCAACGCCCCGCTTTGCGTCCATTGCTGCAAAAACGCCACGCAACGTGGATCGGACAAGCGAAAGAAAAAATGCTCGGACTGACGCAACTGCGGCGTGGCGCCCGAGAGCACCGAACGCGGGTCGCGCAGCTCGGTGGGGGCGTACACCGCGCCACAGGCCTCGCAGCTGTCGCCGTATTGGTCGGGTGCGCCGCAACGCGGGCAGCCGCCCTTAATGAAGCGGTCGGGCAAAAACATGCCCTTGTCGGGGTCAAAAAATTGCTCAATCGTGCGCTGGGCAATCAGCCCGTTGTCGCGCAGCGCCAGGTAAATGCGCTGCGCCAGCTCGTGGTTTTCGGGGCCGTCGGTGCTATGCCAGTTGTCAAAGCTGATGGCAAAGCCGTCAAGGTACGCTTGGCGGCCGCTGGCAATTTGTGCCACAAACGCTTGCGGGGTAAGCCCGGCTTTTTCTGCGGCAATCATAATGGGTGCGCCGTGCGCGTCGTCGGCGCAAACAAAGTGCACCTCATGCCCGTGCATGCGCAGTGCCCGCACCCAAATGTCGGCCTGGATGTACTCCATGATGTGCCCAATGTGAAACTTGCCGTTGGCATAGGGCAGGGCGGTGGTAACAAACAAGCAGCGGTGGGAGGGGGGCGTGGCACTCATGTTGGCCGCTATTGTAGAAACACCAGCCCAGCCGCGTGACCCCGCCGGTGTCCCCGCGCCCCCGGGGGGCATGGGCAATGTGTCACAGTAGCGTGCATGCAAAGTCAGTCGGTTGGTTCTTCTTCGGTTGCTGCGTGGCGCTTGGCCTGGCGTTTTTTTTGGCGCGATTTGCGCTCGGGCGCCCTGCGCGTGCTGATGCTGGCGGTGGTTTTGGCGGTGGCGGCGTTATCGTCGGTGAGCTTTTTTGCCGACCGCATGAGCGCCGGCCTCACGCGTGACGCGGCCCAGCTGCTCGGCGGCGACGCGGTGTTGCGCAGCGACCGCCCCACGCCGCCGCAGGCGCTGGCGCTGGCGCAGCAGCAAGCCTTGGGGGTGACCGAGTGGGTCGCCTTTGCCACCATGGCACGGGCCCCCGATGCCCGCGGTGGCGAGGCCAGGTTGGTGGCACTTAAGGCCGTAGGCGCGGGCTATCCGCTGCGCGCCAAGGTGGCCATTCGCGATGCCAATGGCGTGCAACAGGCGGTGCAGCAGGCCCCGGCGCGCGGCACGGTGTGGGTGGACCCACCGCTGCTGGGCGCCTTGGGCCTGAGCGTAGGCGAGACGCTGTGGCTGGGCGACAGCCAGTTTCGTATTGCCGCAGAAATGGCGCAAGAGACCGACCGAGGCACCGGGTTTTCGTCGTTTTCGCCGCGCGTGATGATGCACCGCGGCGACTTGCCGGCCACCGCCTTGGTGCAGCCCGCCAGCCGGGTAACGTACCGCTTGGCCGTGGCCGGTGAGCCGCCCGCGGTGCAGCGCTTTGTGGCAGCCACACAAGACTGGTTGGCGCGCGAGGCAGTGCGCGGTGTGCGCTTGGAGACGTTGGAGTCGGGCCGCCCCGAGACCAACCAAACGCTGGAGCGCGCGCGCAAGTTTTTAAGCCTGGTGGCCATGCTCACCGTCTTACTGAGTGCCTTGGCCGTGGCGCTGGGGGCGTTTGGCTACGCGCAAAGCCGCCTTGATACGTGCGCCTTGTTGCGTGTGCTGGGTGTGTCGCAGCGCACCATGGTGCGTGCCTTTGCCTGGCAGTTTGCCGGCGTGGCGCTGCTGGCGGCCACGCTGGGCCTGGCGCTGGGGTTTGCGCTGCACCAAGCGTTTGTGTGGCTGCTGGGCGCGTGGGTGAGCACCAGTTTGCCGGCCCCCGGTTGGGGCACGGTCGGCCTGGGTCTGGCCCTGGGCGCCACCTTGTTGCTGTGCTTTGGCTTGCCCTCGCTGTTGCAGTTGGTGCGTGTGCCACCGCTGCGCGTAATACGGCGCGACTTGGGCAGCGCCCAAGCCCGGCCGCTGGGGGTGGCGGGGCTGGGGCTGCTGGCGCTGGTGGTGCTGTTGCTGCTCACCGCCTCTGACCTGACCATGGGCGCCTTGGCCATCGGTGGCGTGCTGGCCGTGGCGTGGCTGTGTTGGTGGGTTACGGGCTTGGCCTTGCGTGCCCTGCGCGCGCTGGTGCGCGACGGTGTGGCCCCGGGCTGGTGGGTGTTGGCCACGCGGCAAGTGGCCGCGCGCCCGGGCTTGGTGCGGCTGCAAGTCGCCAGCCTGGCCGTGGGCATGCTGGCTTTGATGCTATTGCTGCTGTTGCGCACCGATTTGGTGGCCAGCTGGCGCGCGGCCACCCCGCCGGATGCGCCCAACCGCTTCGTCATCAACCTGCAGCCCGATCAGGCCGCGCCGTTTCAAGCCAGTCTGCGCCAAGCCGGGGTTACCGACTACGATTGGTACCCCATGCTGCGGGGTCGCTGGGTGGCGCACAACGGCCAGCCCGTGCGCCCCGACGCCCTAGATGGTGACCGCGCCCAGCGTTTGGCCGAACGCGAGTTCAACCTGTCGTACGCCGCGCAGCTGCCCGCGCACAACAGCATTACCCAAGGCCGTTGGGTGCCCGAGCAGAGCCACGCCATTAGCGTAGAAGAAGGCCTGGCCGACACGCTGGGGCTTAAGCTGGGCGACCGCATGACCTTTGACATGGCGGGCGTGCCCGTAACCGCACGCATCACCAGCTTGCGCCGGGTGGACTGGACCAGCATGCGCGTGAACTTTTTTGTGATGTTCACCCAAGCGCAGCTGCCCGATTTGCCACGCACCTTTATTGCGGCGTATCACACGCCGGGCAACACCGCGGCGCTGGACAACGCGCTGGCGCGTGCTTACCCCAACATCACCCTCATCAACACCACGGCCACCATTGCCCAGGTGCAGGCGGTGCTTGACCAGGTGGTGCGCGCGGTGGAGTTTTTGTTTGCCTTTAGCGTGGTGGCGGGCTTGGTGGTGCTGGTGGCCACGTTGCAGGCCTCGCGGGCGGCGCGTCAGCGCGAAACGGCGCTGTACCGCGCCTTGGGCGCCACGCAGGGCTTGTTGGCGCGTATGCAGCGCGCCGAATTGTTGGGGGTTGGGGCGTTGGCCGGCTTCATGGCCAGCGTGGGTGCGTTGGCCGTGGGGTGGGCCTTGGCGCGTTGGGTTTTTGCCTTTGCTTGGACGCCCAACCCGTGGTGGGTACCCATGGGCATGGGCGTGGGTGCGCTACTGGCGTGGGCGGCGGGGTGGTGGAGCCTGCGCGTGGTGCTGCGCACGCCAGCGTGGCAAACGCTGCGGCTAACCTTGGAGTGATGGGGCCAGCGCGGCGCTAGCCGCGCGGCTTGCCCGCCAACAGCACCACCAGTGCGCCCGAGCCACCCTCGCTGGCTTTGGCCTGCACCCAGGCCAGCACCTCACGCTTTTGTATCAGCCAGCGCTGCACCTTGGCCTTAAGCACGGGCTGGCGGCCGGGCGAGCCCAAGCCCTTGCCGTGTATCACCCGCACACAGCGCCAACCTTGGGCCGTGGCGTGGCGCACAAAGTCAGCCAGCGCTTGGCGCGCCTCGTCGCTGCGCATGCCGTGCAAATCCAGCTGCCCTTGCAGCGCCCAAGTGCCCTTGCGCAGTTTGCGTGTCACGTCGGGGCCAAGCTCGGGGCGTTTAAAGCTCAGGCCGTCGTCGGTTTCAAGTAAGCGCTCAATGTCCATCTCGTCGCTCAGCGAGGCGTGCAGCACGGCGTGGTTGTCTTGCAGCCGTTGCGCGGCAACCGGGGCCACCGGTGGGCGCGTGGGCGTCACCCGCCCCGACGGTGCCAAGGGCACGGCGTGTTGCACCGACAGGGCAAAGGCGTCGGTCTCGGCGCGCGCCCGAGCCTGCTCTTGGGCTAGGGCTTGACGCCGCGCGCTGTCAAGGCGCTGTTGCTGCTGCGCCTGCGCGCGTAACTGCTGGCGTAGGCCTTTAAGTTCGGACAGGGCGCGCGCTTTCATGCGCCGTATTTTGGCCGCATCCGGTCCCAGCGGGGCTAAAACAACCCTTTGGCCTTCAGTGAGATGTGGCTGCTGCGCGTAACCACCAAGTGGTCAAGCAACTGCACGTCAATCAGCGCCAAGGCTTGTTGCAGGTGCCGCGTTAGGCTCACGTCAGCGGCCGAGGGCTCGCAGCAGCCGCTGGGGTGGTTATGCGCCACCACCACCGCCGCGGCGTGGTAGCGCAAGGCGTCTTTCACAATTTCGCGTGGGTACACCGCCGCTTGG
>JAYPEA010000004.1:43745-63966 GCA_038125525.1 Burkholderiaceae bacterium
GGCGTGGTAGCGCAAGGCGTCTTTCACAATTTCGCGTGGGTACACCGCCGCTTGGGCCAACGTGCCGCGAAACACCTGCTCCATACGCAGCAGCCGATGCTGCGCATCGAGGTACAGCACCGCAAACATCTCGTGCGCCAGCTCGCCAATGTGCAGCCGCACGTAATCGGCCACCTCTTGCGGCTTGCCAATCACCGGCTGTTGCGCCAACTGTTGTTGCAGCGCGCGCCGCGCCAGCTCAAGCACCGCCACCAGCTCGGCGCGTTTGGCCGTGCCAATACCCTTGATTCGCAGCGTGTGGTCGCTGGCCGCTTGCAGCATGCCGGCCACGCCGCCGTAGGTTTGTAGCATTTCGTGCGCAAGCTGCAGCACGCCTTTGCCCCGAATGCCGGTGCGCAGCAACAGCGCCAGCAGCTCGGGGTCGCTAAGTGCCGCTGGGCCTTGCGCCAACAGCTTTTCTCTGGGCCGGGCAGACGCCGGCAGCCACTCCATTCCCATCGCTCCCTCCTGCGTTGGCCGCCGCTTGGCGGTTGTTTCTACAATGTCGGGAGCAAATAACTCGGCATTGTGTCATGGCCCTGGTTGAGCCCTCCTCGTTTCTGACCCTGCATTACCGCCTAACGGGCCCCAACGGCGATGTGGTGGTCAATACGTTTGCGCAGCAGCCTGCCACCTTAAGCATGGGGCAGGGGCAGCTCTCGCCTGCGCTAGAGGCCTGCTTGCTGGGCATGGCCGAGGGCAGCCAAGCCACGCACGAGTTGGGCGCTGGCCAGGCCTTTGGGCCGCGCAACCCCGACTTGGTGCAGTGGGTGGCGGGCCGTTTGCTGCGCGAGCTCAGCGACCCCGATACCGCCTACACCCCGGGTGACGTGGTGCAGTTTCCGGCCCCCGATGGCGGCGCCTCATACGCTGGGGTGGTGCAGCAAGTGCGCGACGACGGCGCAGTACTGATGGACTTTAACCACCCCTTGGCTGGGCAGCCGGTGCGCTTTGAGGTGCAGCTCATTGGGGTGCTCAACTGATGCCCGAGCAAGTGCTTTTGGCTCAGCCGCGTGGCTTTTGCGCCGGTGTGGACCGCGCCATTGACATCGTGGAGCTGGCCCTGCAGCGCTTTGGCGCACCCATTTACGTGCGCCACGAAATCGTGCACAACACCTACGTGGTCGAAGACCTCAAGCAAAAAGGCGCCATCTTTATTGAAGACTTGGCCGACGTGCCAGCCGGCGCCACTTTGGTGTTTTCGGCGCACGGCGTCAGCAAAGCCGTGCAGCACGAAGCCCAGCGCCGCGGCTTTCAGGTGTTTGACGCCACCTGCCCGCTGGTCTCCAAGGTGCACGTAGAGGTAGCCAAACTCGCGCGCGAAGGCTACGAGTTTTTAATGATTGGCCACAAGGGCCACCCCGAGGTTGAGGGCACCATGGGGCAGTTAGACCAGGGCATTCACTTGGTCGAAGACGTGGCCGACGTGCAACGCGTCAACCCCCGGCAAACCGAGCGCTTGGCCGTGGTCACGCAAACCACGCTCAGCGTGGACGATGCCGCCGAAATCTTGGCCGCCGTCAAGCAGCGCTTTCCTGCGGTGCGCGAGCCCAAGCAACAAGACATTTGCTACGCCACCCAAAACCGCCAAGACGCCATCAAACTGCTTGCCCCGCAGGTAGACGTGCTGATTGTGGTGGGCAGCCCCAGCAGCTCCAACAGCAACCGCCTGCGCGAGTTGGCCCAGCGCTTGGGTACCCCCGCGCACATGGTCGACAGCGCCGCCGACCTTCAGCCCGAGTGGCTAGAGGGCCGTTCACGCGTGGGGTTAACCGCCGGGGCCTCGGCCCCCGAGGTGTTGGTGCAGCAAGTCATTGAGCGGCTGCGCGCGTTTGGCGCCGTGGCCGTACAAAGCATGCCTGGGTTGCAAGAGCACACCCGCTTTCCGCTACCCAAAGGGCTGCGCGCCCCCGGTGGCCTTTAACCCATCTTACCCACCATGCTGGACATTCAACTGCTACGCAAAGACCTTGACCACGTGGTGCAACGGCTTGAGTCGCGGCGCAAGCCCCAACCCTTTATTCACGTGGCCGCCTTTGAGGCCATGGAAGCCGAGCGCAAAGACCTGCAGGTGCGCACCGAGCAGTGGCAGGCACAGCGCAACGCCTTGTCGCGCGACATTGGCCAGCGCAAAGCCAAGGGCGAGTCGGTTGAGGCCGCCATGGCCGAGGTGGGCCAGCTCAAGGCCCAGCTCGAGCAGGCCGCGCACGATTTGTCGCGTTTGCAGCAAGCCATGCACGAGGCCTTGCTTGCCGTGCCCAATTTGCCGCATCCGCAGGTGCCCGTGGGTGCCGACGAAGCCGCCAATGTCGAAGTGCGGCGCTGGTCGCCCGCCGGAGGTGCCGGTGCCGACCCCGCGCCACTGGCCTGGCCAGCGCAAGACCACGTGGCCCTGGGCGAGCCCCTGGGTCTGGATTTTGAGGCCGGCGCCGCGCTTGCGGGCGCGCGGTTTAATGTCATGCGTGGTGCGGTGGCGCGGCTGCACCGGGCGCTGGCGGCGTACATGCTCGACCTGCACACCCAACACCACGGCTACACCGAGTGCGTCACCCCTTACATGGTCAACGCCAACGCCTTGGTGGGCACCGGGCAGCTGCCCAAGTTTGAGCAAGATTTATTTGCCGTAAAAAAAGGCGGCGCGCAAGCCGACGACGAGGCGCAGCAGCTGTACCTGATTCCCACCTCCGAGGTTACGCTTACCAACTTGGTGGCGCACCGTGTGCTGGCCGCTGACGCCCTGCCCATGCGCCTGACGGCGCACACGCCGTGTTTTCGCAGCGAGGCCGGGGCCGCGGGCCGCGACACCCGCGGCATGATTCGCCAGCACCAGTTTGACAAGGTTGAAATGGTGCAGGTGGTGCACCCCGAGGCCAGCGACGCCGCTTTGCACGACATGGTGGGCCACGCCGAGGCCGTGCTCCAAGGGCTTGAGTTGCCTTACCGCGTGGTGGCCTTGTGCACCGGCGACATGGGCTTTTCGGCCGCACGCACCTACGACCTTGAGGTGTGGCTGCCCGCGCAACAGGCCTACCGCGAAATCAGCTCGGTGTCCAACTGCGAGGCGTTTCAGGCGCGGCGCATGCAAGCCCGCGTCAAGTTGCCCGACGGCAAAAACACCTTGGTTCATACCCTCAACGGCAGCGGCGTGGCCGTGGGGCGCGCCTTGGTGGCGGTGCTCGAAAACCACCAACAAGCCGACGGCAGCGTTTACCTGCCTGCTGCCCTACGCCCCTACTTGGGTGGGCTGCAGCGGCTTACCCCCCAGCCCTAGCCGGCCAAGGCCCTAGCGATACCCCACACGGTCAAGCAGGCGCTGCGCCAACGCTTGTTGGGCGGCGTATTGCGCCACGGGCAGCGGGTCGGGCTGCCAGGCGGGCGCACGCATCGTCTGCAAGGCAGGGTTGGCAAACGTGACGGCGGGCACCACCGGCCACTCGTTGTTGGCTTCGGCCAAGTGGCGTTGTGCCGCGTCACTTACCAAGAAGCGCATAAAAGCCCGCGCGGCTTCGGGGTGGGGCGCGTGCGCGGCCATGGCCATACCCGCCACGTTTAGGTGCGTGCCCTGGCCTTGCAGCGAGGGATACGCCAGCGCCACCTTGGCCATCACTTGCTCATCGGCGGGGCGCGGCGAGCGCATCAACCGGGCCACGTAGTAGCTGTTGGCCAGGGCCACGCCACACTCGCCCGAGGCCACACCACGAATTTGGTCGGTGTCGCCGCCGCGCGGCGGGCGCGCCATGTTGGCCACCAACCCACCCAGCCAGTCGCGCGCGCGGGCCTCGTTGGTGTGCGCAAGGTAGGCCCCAAACAACGACAGGTTGTACGGATGTGCGCCACTGCGCGTGCACAGCAAGCCCTTAAGCGCTGGGTTGGCTAAGCCTTGGTAAGTGGCCACTTGCTCCGGCTTGACGCGCTTGGGGTCGTACACCACCACCCGGGCGCGGGTGGAAATACCCCACCAGCGCGGGCCCTGACCTTGGTCTTGGCCTTGCAGCGCGCGCGGCACCCGTGCCTGCAACACGGCGTCTTGCATGGGCGCAAACAGGCCGTCTTGCTCGGCGCGCCACAGGCGCGAGGCGTCCACCATCAACACCACATCGGCTGGCGACTGCTGCCCCTCAGCCTTGAGGCGCGCCACCAAACCCGCGTCGTCGGCGTCCACGCGCTGAATGCGAATGCCGGTTTGTTGGGTAAACGCCGCGTACAAGGCCTCGTCGCTGGGGTAGTGGCGCGCCGAGTACACGTTAAGCACGCCTTGGGCTTGCACGGCACCGCACAGTACGCTGCCCAGCAGCAGCGCACGCGCAACGAATCGACCAAAGGGGGGGATGCCACTGGCACGCATGAAACACTCCATCAATAGGGGTAAAGGGCTCGTTCAAACGAGCGCGTACTATAGCATTGAATGAGAATGATTCTCAGTTAGTATCGTTCAGCCGCCGGCTTAACCACACAATGGGCAGCAAGCCAATGGCAACCAGCATCAGCGCTGGCAGCGCCGCCTCGCCCAGGCGTTCGTCGCGCGCCAATTGGTAAGTCACCACGGCCAAGGTGTCGCTGTTAAACGGCCGCAGCACCAGCGTGGCGGGCAGCTCTTTCATCACGTCCACGGCCACCAGCAAGCCCGCGGCGGCCATGGGGCGACGCAGCAGCGGCAGGTGCACGTCACGCCACAGGCGCCAGCCGCTGCGTCCGAGTGTGCGGGCGCTGTCGTCTAAGGCGGCGGGCAGTTGCGTGTAGCCGCTTTGTACCGATTGCATGGCCACCGCCACAAACCGCACCAGGTACGCCCACACCAGCCCCACCGAGGTGCCGGTAATGATGGCAGCCAGCGGGTTGGCTGGCCACACCGCTTGCAGCGCCAGCACCGGGGCCAGCAAACCCACCACCACCACCGCCCCCGGAATGGCGTAGCCCAGCCCCAAACCTTGGCCCAGCCACGTTGCCCAGCCCGTTGGGCGTTGCCGTTGTTCAAAGCCCAGCCACAGGGCTGCGGCCACGGCCAGCAGCGCCGTGATGAGCCCCAGGCGCAGGCTGTTCCACGTCCACTGCACAAAGCGCGGCCACGGCACGCCCACCTCATCGGGGGTTTGCAGCAGCCGCAGCAGCATGCCCAGCACCGGCAGCGCAAACCCCAACAACACCGGCAGCGCACACGCCACACAGGCTGCGGCCGCGGCCCAGCCGCTTAGCGGCACACGCGGGGTTGGCACGCGCCGCGCACCTTTGGCTTGCGCAAAGCGCAACCGGCTTTGCGCGCGTCGCTCGGCCAGCCACACCCCGGTTACCACCAGCAGCAACAGCGTGGCCAACTGCGCGGCGGCGGCGGGCTGGTCCCAACTCAGCCACGCCTTGTACACGCCAGCCGTATACGTGGGCACGCCAAAGTAGCTCACCACCCCGTAGTCGGCCAGCGTCTCCATAAGTGCTAGGGCCGCCCCGGCAAGCAAGGCCGGGCGCGCCAGGGGCAGCGCCACACGCCACAGCCGCTGCCGCAGGCCAGCGCCCAGCGTTTGCGCCGCCTCAAGCAGCAGCACCGAGCGCTCGGCCAGGGCGCCGCGCCCCAGCACGTACACGTAGGGGTACAGCGCCAGCACAAACACCCCGATGGCCCCGGGCAGGCTGCGAATCTCGGGCAGCACCGCACCTTGCCACCCCATGGCCTCGCGCAACGCGGTTTGCACCGGGCCGCTGTACTGCAACCAGTCGGTGTAGGCGTAGGCGGTTACGTACGCCGGCAGCGCCATGGGCAGCACCAGCGCCCACCCCAGCAGCCCACGCAGCGGAAAATCAAACGAGGCAATCAGCAACGCCGCGCCACCGCCCAGCAGCAGCACGCCAGCCACCACCCCCACGGCCAGCGCCGCCGTGGCCACCGAGTACGGCAGCAGCACCGTCTCGGCCAAGTCGCGCCACACCGCCAGCACCTGTGCGTCCAGCCATAGCCAAGACGCCAGCACCGCCAACACCGGCAGCCCCAGCAAGCCCAAGCTCAAGCCAATTAACACACGCCACACGGCCATTCCTCCCGTGGCTGCGATTGTAAAAGCCGGGTGCTGCCTACAATCGGGCGCTATGCAAGTCGAGATTCAACAGGTGTCGTTGCACGTGCCCGGGCGCGCCGGCGCCGTCGTCCACGGCGTCAGCCTGGGCTTGGCACAGGGCGAAATCGGCGTGCTCATGGGGCCTTCGGGCTGCGGCAAAACCTCACTTATTCGGGCCTTGGCCGGCTTAATGCCCTTAACCCAAGGCAGCATACGCCTAGGCGGCCAAGAGGTGGCTGGCCCGGGCACCCACGTGCCGCCCGAGCGGCGCAAGGTGGGCGTGGTGTTTCAAGACTACGCGTTGTTTCCCCACCTAAGCGTGGCGCAAAACATTGCCTTTGGCATCGCCCATTGGCCCACCCCAAAGGCCCAAGCCCGCGTGGCCGATTTGCTCGAGCAGGTGCAACTGCCGGGGCTGCAGGCGCGCTACCCGCATCAACTCTCGGGTGGGCAGCAGCAGCGCGTGGCCTTGGCGCGGGCGCTGGCGCCCAAGCCCGATGTGTTGTTGCTTGACGAGCCGTTTTCTAACCTTGACATGGATTTACGCGAGCGCCTCGCCAGCGACGTGCGCCAGGTGCTCAAACAAGCCGAGGTCACCGCCTTGTTTGTGACCCACGACCAACTCGAAGCCTTTGCCCTGGGCGACAAAGTGGGCGTGATGCGCGAGGGCGTGTTGCTGCAGTGGGACGACCCCTACACCCTGTACCACCGCCCAGCCAATCGGTTTGTGGCGCAGTTTACCGGGCACGGCGTGGTGCTGGGCGCCCGCGTGGACGACACCCCACAACGCGCGGTGCACACCGCCTTGGGCGTGCTTGACGACCCCGCCGTATGCCACTGGGCAGCCAGCCGCGAGGGCGCCACCCACGCCGATTTGCTGCTGCGAGCCGACGACATCGTGCACGACGACGACGCGGCCATGAAGGCCCGCATCGTGCGCAAGGTGTTTCGCGGCTCAACCTTTTTGTACACCCTACAACTCGCCAGCGGCGAGCAGGTGTTGGCGCACGTGCCCAGCCACCACAACCATCAAGTTGGCGAGTGGGTGGGCATTCGGCCCGAGGTGCACCACGTGGTCACCTTCGAGCCCGACCCGCGCGCTTAAGCGCTGGCGCTGTCGGCCGCGCTGGTAAAGCTGTCGGCAAAAAACGCTTCGTCGGGCAAGCCGCGCTGCTGCACAAAATCGCGCCGCGCCGAATCCACCACAATCGGCGCGCCACAGGCGTACACCTGGTGGCCCGACAAGTCGGCAAAATCTTCCAGCACCGCGCGGTGCACAAAGCCGGTGCGGCCTTGCCAGGCGTCTTGCTCGGTGGCGTCCGAGACGACCGGCACGTACGTGACGTGCGGCAACTGCGCCACCACCCCTTGCAGCCAGTCGTGCAAATACAGGTCTTGCGGGCGCCGCCCGCCCCAGTACAGTGTGGTGGGGCGCGTGATTTGCCTAAACATCATGTGCTCGAGCAACGCCTTAATGGGCGCAAAGCCCGTGCCCGAGGCCACCCACACCATGGGGGCGTCGCTGTCTTCGCGCAAAAAGAAGCTGCCATACGGCCCCTCAATGCGCACGATGTCGCGCACCTTCATGCTGCCAAAAACGTGGTCGGTAAACTTGCCCCCCGGCATGTGGCGCAGGTGCAGCTCCACCCCCGGCTGCTCGGCTTGCGTGTGCGGCGCGTTGGCCATCGAGTAGCTGCGCCGGTCGCCGTCGCGCAACAAAAACTCCACGTACTGCCCGGCGCGGTACTGAAACGTCTCGTTGGCTGGCAGTTGCAAGCGCAGGCGAATCACGTCGTCGTTGAGCCGGTCGAGCTCGCTGATGCGTGCCGGCATTTTTTTAATCGGAAACTCACCCGCTGGCACCACCTGCTTGGACTCGAGCACCACATCGCTTTGGGCCGTGGCGCAGCAGGCCAAAATCAGGCCGTCTTGCTTTTCTTGCTCGCTTAGTGCCTTGCTTTGGTGCGGCCCTAAGGTCACCTCGCCGCTGAGTTTGCGGCACTTGCACGAGCCACAGGCGCCGTCGCGGCAGCCATAAGGCAGCCCCACGCCTTGGCGAATCGCCGCCCCCAACAACGTTTCGTCAGCGCCGGCTTCAAACTGCAACGCGCTGGGTTGCACAATAATCTGATAACTCATGTCCTCCAGCCTTCTCTACATTTTTTTCAATCGACCATTGTCGCAAACTCCGGTTGTCGCCAAGCGCGGGGCGGGCATGGCATGACGCCATCGCCCTCGCGCCCCATGCGGTTTCGCCGCGCCCGCGTGCTGGTGGTGGGCTTGGGCGATGTGGGGCAGCGCGTGGTGCAGCGCATGAACCCTCGGGTACGCGTGCTGGCCACCACCTCGCAGCCCGAACGCTTGGCGGCGCTGCGCGCCATGGGCGTAACCCCGTTGGTGATTAACCTCGACCAACCCGGCGCCTGCCAGCGTTTGGCCGGGCTGAGCGACCGCGCCCTGGTGCTGGCGCCGCCACCGGCACAAGGCGTGGCCGATACCCGCAGCGCCGCTTTGGTGGCGGCGTGGCGCCGCGGGCCGCCGTGTGCCAAGGTGGTGTACGTCTCCACCACCGGGGTGTACGGCAACTGCCAAGGCGCCTGGGTGGACGAAACCCGCGCCGTGGCCCCGGCCACACCGCGCGCCCACCGGCGGGTTAACGCCGAGCAGCAGGTACGCGCCTTAGGCCGCGCCACAGGCACGCCTTGGGTGGTGTTGCGCGTGCCGGGTATTTACGCCCTCGACCGTCCCGGTGGCTCACCCGCGGCGCGCTTGCAACGCGGCACACCGGTGCTGCAAGCCAGCGACGATGGGTACACCAACCACATCCACGCCACCGATTTGGCGCGGGCTTGCTGGCGTGCCACGTGGCAGCCACTGGGCTGGCGCACACTCAATGTGTGCGACGACAGCAGCTGGCGCATGGGTGAGTACTTTGATCACGCCGCCACCGTGTTGGGCTTGCCGCGGCCGCCGCGCATCGCTTGGGCCGAGGCCGAGCAAACGCTGCCCGAGGCCATGTTGTCTTTTATGCGCGAATCGCGCCGCTTGCGCAACACCCGCCTCAAGCGCGAGCTTAAGCTTAGCCTGCGCTACCCCACGCCGCTTGAGGGGTTGCGCGCGCCTTAAACAAACACCCCGGCGCGCGCCTGCATGGCTTGGCTTACCGTGCCTAGGTGGTGCAAGGTGTCGCCGTGGCTTAGCTCAAGCTGCGTGAGGTACTTAAAGTAGTGGCCCATCACGTACTCGTCGGTTACGGCAATGCCGCCGTGCAGTTGCACCGCCTCTTGCCCCACTTGGCGCAGACTGCGCCCCAGCTGCACCTTGGCCCGGGCCATGGCCTGACGCCGCTCGGCCGCCGGGGCTTGCACCTTGAGCGTGGCGTAGTAGCTCATCGAGCGCGCCAGCTCCAGCGCCATTTTCATGTCGGCCAGGCGGTGGCGCAGCGCCTGAAACTGCCCAATGGGCACGCCAAATTGCTTGCGCGTGTTCAGGTACTCGGCGGTAATGCGCAGCGTCGCGTCCATGGCGCCTACGCCACGCGCGCAAGTCAGCGCCACGCCCAAGTCTTGCGCCGTGGCCAGCGCCTCGGTGGCGTCGGCGCACACCAAGGTGGCCGGGGTGGCGTCAAAGTGCACGTCAGCCGCGGCGCTGCCGTCTTGCAGCACGTAGCGCCCCACGCGCATGCCGCTGGCGCCAGCGGCCACGGCAAACAGTGCCGGGGTGCCTTGGTAAAGCGCGCTTACCAGCAGCACGTGGGCTTGCGCCGCCGCACGTACCACGTGTTTGCTGCCGCTTAGCGTCGTGCCCCCATGGCCGCCCTGCGCGTGTGTGTGCACCGGCGTGGTGGCGTAGCGCTGGCCGCGCTCAAGCAGCGCCAGGGCCGGCACGGCCTCGCCGCGGGCAATCGGGCCTTGCCATTGGTCTTGCGCCTCGGCGCTGCCGTGGGCGCGCAGCACCGCGCTGGCCAGCAGCGTTTGGTCCAGCGGCTCAAGCAGCATCACGCTGCCCACGGCCTCCATGGCCAGCATCGCCTCCACCGGGCCCATGTCCATGCCGTCGTGCGCGGCGTCGGCCAGCAAGCCGCACAAGCCCAGCTCGGCCAGCTCGCGGTATACGTTGGCGTCAAAGCCACCGGCGGCCACGCGGGCGCGGCGGGCATCAAAAGGGTAAGCCTTGTCGGCCCAGCGTTGCACGGCTTCGCGCAGCGCCAGTTGATCGTCAGAAAAATCAAAATCCATGGTGTTCTCCCGCCTTAGCCCAGCAGCGTTTGTGCCACGATGTTGCGCTGCACCTCGTTGCTGCCGCCATAAATGCTTACCTTGCGCATGTTGAAATAATGCGCCGCCAGCGGCGCGCAGTGCGGCGCGTTGCCGGCAAAGCCCTCTAGCCCAGCCGCGGCGTCGCCTTGCCAGCCCGCGTCCATGGCCTCGTACACAAAGGGCAGGGCGCTGGGGCCCGCAGCCAGCATCATCAGTTCGGTGAGGCGTTGTTGAATTTCGCTGCCGCGAATTTTGAGCAGCCCTGCAATATCAAGCGACTGCTTGCCCGAGCGCTCGGCCGACAACACGCGCAGCACCAGCATCTCCAGCGCCACAATGTCCACCTCGAGCTCGGCCACCTGGTCGCGAAAGCGCCAGTCTTGGTCCACGCCTTCAAGCGCGGCAATGTGCTTAAGGCGCTCGAGTTCGCGTTTGCTGCGGTTAACGTCGGCAATGTTGGTGCGCTCGTGCGCGAGCAAAAACTTGGCGTAGTTCCAGCCCTTGTTTTCTTCGCCAATCAGCTGGTCAGCTGGCACGCGCACGTTGTCAAACCACACCTCATTGACTTCGCAATCGCCGTCAATCAGCCGAATCGGCCGCACCGTTACGCCCGGCGATTTCATGTCAATAAGCAAAAACGAAATACCCGTTTGCGGCTTGCCCTCGGTGCTGGTGCGCACCAGGCAAAAAATCCAGTCGCCGTATTGGCCCAGCGTGGTCCAGGTTTTTTGGCCGTTCACCACGTAATGGTCGCCGTCGCGCTCGGCGCGGGTTTTAAGCGACGCCAAATCCGAGCCCGAGCCCGGCTCGCTGTAGCCCTGGCTCCACCACACCTCACCGCTGGCAATGCCGGGCAAAAACCGCTTGTGCTGCGCCTCGTTGCCAAAAGCCATAATCACGGGCGCCACCATCACTGGGCCAAACGGCACAATGCGCGGCGCACCGGCCAGCGCGCATTCTTCTTCAAACAAGTGTTTTTGAATGGCGTTCCAGCCCGGCCCACCAAAGGCCTCGGGCCAGCCGTAACCCAGCCAGCCCTTGCTGCCCAAAATTTTGGCCCAGGTTTGCATGTCGTCGCGCGTCAAGCGCTGCGCCTGATGCACCTTGTGGGCAATGTCTTGCGGCAGGTTGGCTTGCACCCACGCACGCACCTCGGCGCGAAACGCTTCTTCTTCAGCGGTAAATGCCAAATCCATAACTTTCCTCTGCGGTCTGTTTGCGTTGCTCACGCCCATTATCCATAGGGCGCTGGCACTACACTGACGCCCATGGCTCAAACCCAGCACTTGGTGGTGCTCATTAGCGGACGTGGCTCCAACATGGAGGCCTTGCTGCAGGCTGCGCGTCAGCGCCAGTGGGCCGCGCGCTGGGGGGCGCAGGTGGTGGCTGTTATCAGCAACCAACCCCAGGCGGCGGGCTTGCACGTGGCGGCCCAGCACGGCGTGGCCACGCAGGTGGTTGACCACCGGGCGTTTGCGTCGCGCCAAGCGTTTGACGCGGCCTTGGCCCAGGCCATCGACGCGTACCAACCCACGTTGGTGTTGCTCGCCGGGTTTATGCGCGTGCTTGGGCCAGCGTTTGTGGCGCACTACCAGGGCCGTTTGCTAAACATTCACCCCAGTTTGCTGCCCGCTTTTGCTGGCCTAAATACCCACCAGCGCGCGCTTGACGCCGGCTGCCAAGTGGCCGGGGCCAGCGTGCATTGGGTAGACGAAGGCCTGGACAGCGGCGCCATCGTGGCCCAAGCCGTGGTGCCGGTGTTACCCGCAGACGACGCGCACACACTGGGCCAGCGCGTGCTGGCCGCCGAGCATCGCTTGTACCCCAGCGCCGTGGAGCGTGTGTTAGCCGCTGGCTTGTAGGCTTAGCCCGGCGTGCTCGCGCATGGTGTGAAAGCGAATCTTGGGCCAGTTGCCCTCAATGGCACGTAGCGTGGCGGCGTGGTCCACCAGCAGGGTAGGGGCGTCCACCGCGTCCAGCGCCATGCGGTGCTGGTTGGCCTGAATAAAGCGTTGCAATTCGGCGTTGCCGCCGTCTTCGTTGGCGCAGGTCACCCAGCGCGCCAGCGTGTACGGGCAGCCCAAAATACGCGCCTTCACGCCGTACTCGGTCTCAAGTCGGTGTGCCACCACCTCAAACTGCAGCGCGCCCACCGCGCCCAACATCAGCACGCTGCCGGCAATTGGCCGAAACACTTGAATCGCGCCTTCTTCGCCCAGTTGGGTAAGCCCGGCGCGCAGTTGTTTGACGCGCAGCGGGTCGGCCACCTCCACGGTGCGCAGCATTTCGGGGGCAAAAAAGGGCAGCCCCGTGTACTGCAGCGCCTCGCCCTCGGTTAGCGTGTCACCCAGTTGCAGCAAGCCGTGGTTGGGTATGCCAATGATGTCCCCGGCAAAGGCCTCGTCTAGCAGTTCGCGCCGCTGGCTTAAAAAGTTCACCACCGTGTTGGGCTTAATGTCTTTGCCGGTGCGCACCACGCGCAGCCTCATGCCGCGTGCAAAGCGCCCGCTGGCCACGCGCACAAAGGCAATGCGGTCGCGGTGTGCGGGGTCCATGTTGGCTTGTATTTTGAACACCACGCCCGAAAACTTGGCCTCGTCTGGGCGCACCTCGCGCTGCAGCGCCTGCCGCGTGCTGGGCGGTGGGGCCAGCTCCACCAGCGCGTCCAGCGCTTCTTGCACACCAAAGTTGTTCACCGCCGAGCCAAAAAACATGGGCGTTTGTTGCCCTTGCAAAAACGCCTGCAAGTCAAACGCCGGCGTGGCCTCGTCAATCAAGGCCAACTCGCCCATGGCCTCGGCGTAGGCCGAGCCAAAGCGTGCGTGGCAGGCCGGGTTATCGCCCCCGCTCAATATTTCTTCGGCACCGCCGCGGCGGTCTTCTCCGGCCTCAAACACCCGCATGGTTTGGCCGCGCCGGTTGTACACGCCACCAAAACGCTTGCCCATGCCCACCGGCCAGGTAAACGGCACCACCGCCATGCCCAGCTCGCGCTCAATCTCGTCAAGCAAATCCAGCGGCGGCTGCACCTCGCGGTCCATCTTGTTCACAAACGTCAAAATCGGCGTGTTGCGCGCGCGGCACACCTGCAGCAAGCGGCGCGTTTGCGGCTCCACGCCGTTGGCCGCGTCAATCACCATCAGCGCGGCGTCCACCGCCGTGAGCACGCGGTAGGTGTCCTCCGAAAAATCCTGGTGTCCCGGCGTGTCAAGCAAATTCACCACGCAGTCGCGGTATTCCATTTGCATCACCGACGAAGCCACCGAAATCCCGCGCTGCTTTTCAATTTCCATCCAGTCGCTGGTGGCGTGCCGCGTGGCCTTGCGCGCTTTGACGCTGCCGGCAATTTGAATCGCCCCCGAAAACAGCAACAGCTTCTCGGTCAGCGTGGTTTTGCCCGCGTCGGGGTGCGAAATAATGGCAAAGGTGCGCCGCCGCTGCACCTGCTGGGTTAATTCAGACATAACCCGCCATTATCGTTGGCCCCAGCCGCGCTGAGGGACAATGCCGCATCATGGCCCACACCCCACCCCAGGCGTTGCCGCTTACCCCAGCGCTGTTGGCGCACCTTGCCGCGCTGCTGCCCGAGCTGGTACGGCCCAAGCAACCGGCCGAGGCGGCGCTGGCAGCGTACGTAAAAAGTCAGCCCAAACTCGGCGCACGCGACCGCGCCTTGCTAGGCGACGCCGCCTACCACGTGCTGCGCCTACGCCGGGGTTACGAGGCGTTGGTGCCGGCGGGTAGCGACTGGGCCACCCGCGTGGCCCACGCCGTGCAACAAGGCGTGGACGCCCGCGCGGCCCACCCACATCATCTACCCGACTGGCTGGCCACGGCCTTGCAGGCGGCGCACCCCCAGTTTGACGCGCTGGCCGCCGCCTTGCTCGAGCCTGCCCCGTTGGACCTGCGCGTCAACCTGCACCGTGCCAAGCCCGCGGCGGTGCAGGCGGCGCTGGCCGAGGCCGGGCTAACCGCCCAGCCCACCGCGCTGGCCCCGGCGGGGCTGCGTCTAACCCAGCGCGTCAACGTGCAGCGCCTACCGGCCTTTGCCCAAGGCTGGTTTGAGGTGCAAGACGAAGGCTCGCAGCTGCTTGCCCTGTTGGTGGGTGCACGCCGTGGCGAGCAAGTGGTGGACTTTTGCGCGGGCGCTGGCGGCAAAACCCTTGCCCTGGCCGACGCCATGCGCGGCCAAGGCCAGTTGCTGGCGCTGGACACCTCGGCCCACCGCCTTGCGGCCATGGCGCCGCGCCTGGCCCGCGCCGGTGTGCAGGGCATGGTGCAAACCATGGCGCTTGAGGGGCTTGCCGATGCGCGCCTGCAACGCTGGCAGCGCAAAGCACACCGCGTGTTGGTGGATGCACCGTGCAGCGGCCTAGGCACGCTGCGGCGGCATCCGGGCATCAAGTGGCGGCTGCAGCCCAGCGACATCACCGCGCACGCCACCGTACAGGCGCAGTTGCTGCAGGCCGCGGCCCGCTTGGTGGCCCCGGGCGGGCGCTTGGTGTACGCCACCTGCAGCCTGCTGCCCAACGAAAACCAGGCCATCGCCCAGGCCTTCTCGGCCCAGCACCCGGCCTGGCAACCCCTGCCCGTGGCCCAAGCCCTACCCAAATCGGTGGCCGAGCGGCTACCCAACATGGGCCCGTACCTTAGCCTTCGCCCCGACCAGCACGGGTGCGACGGGTTCTTTGCCGCCGTCTGGCAGGCCCCGGCCTAGGCGCGCAAGCCCGTACGGCGCAGGCGCCAAGGCTAGGCCAAAGCCCCCATCCCGCGTAAAATCAAACCATTACGCACGAATGCCGGTTTGGAGGAATGCATGACGGACGCCCTGGTTACTTGGGTTAGTGAGGGTTTACTTAACGCTTCGGGGTGGGAGCTGGTGGTGTACACCTTGCTTACCACGCACATGACGATTGCCAGCGTCACCATTTACCTGCACCGCCACCAGGCGCACCGGGCCCTTGATTTGCACCCCGCGGTGGCGCACGTGTTTCGGTTTTGGCTGTGGCTTACCACCGGCATGGTCACGCGCGAGTGGGTCAGCATCCACCGCAAACACCACGCCAAGTGCGAAACCCCCGACGACCCCCACAGCCCGCAAACCCGTGGCATTCGCACCGTGATGTGGCAGGGCGCCGAACTCTACCGCGTTGAGGCCAAAAACACCGACACGGTGCAACGCTTCAGCCACGGCACCCCCAACGACTGGGTGGAGCGCAACGTCTACAGCCGCTACTCGTGGCAAGGCGTGGCCTTGTTGCTCATCGTGCAAGTTGCCGCCTTTGGCGCCTTGGGTGCCACCATTTGGGCGATTCAAATGGCGTGGATTCCGTTTTTTGCCGCCGGCGTCATCAACGGCATTGGCCACTACTGGGGCTACCGCAACTTTGAGGCCACCGACGCCAGCACCAACGTCTCGCCCTGGGGCTTGTTGATTGGTGGCGAAGAGCTGCACAACAACCACCACACCTACCCCACCTCGGCCAAGTTCTCAGTTAAGCCCTTTGAGTTTGACTTGGGCTGGGTTTACATTCGCGCCCTCGCCGCGGTGGGTCTGGCCAAGGTGCGCAAAACCCCACCCCTGCTGGTGATGCAAAAAGGTGCCACCCCGCCGGCTGACGAAAACACCCTCGAGGCGCTTATTACCCACCGCTACGCCGTAATGGCGCAGTTCTCTAAGGCCCTGCGCCGTGCCGCGCGCGAACAACTGCGCCAAGCCCAAGCCGGCGGCGCCGATGCCACCGCGCTGCAGTCGGTAAGGCGCTGGCTGCACCGCGACACCCAGCACGTCCCCGAAGCCGTGCGCCCGGCGCTTACCCAAGTGCTGCACGACAACACCGTGCTGCACACCATGGCCCAAATGCGCGAAGAGCTGCGCGAGTTTTGGAGCAACACCAAGCACACCCCGGCGCAGCTGGCCGCGGCGTTGCAGCAGTGGTGCGCCAAGGCCGAGGCCAGTGGCATTGGGCCACTGCGCGAGTTCTCGCTTGCGTTGCGGGCGGTGCGTATCTAAGGAGACATGCCCCGGCGGGGCTTGCGCGCCCGCCAACAAAAAAGGCTCCCTAGGGGAGCCTTTTTTACTGCTTCAACGCCCGGCGCGCCATGCGCCCAACGCCACGCTTACTTCAGCTTGGTTTCTTTGTAGGCCACGTGCTTGCGGGCCTTGGGGTCGAACTTAATGATTTCCATCTTCTCGGGCATGGTTTTTTTGTTTTTCGACGTGGTGTAGAAATGCCCCGTGCCTGCGGTGGATTCGAGTTTAATTTTTTCGCGAGCGCCTTTGGTTGCCATGGCGGTGAGCTCCTTGTGGGTTAGCCGCGTGCGCGGATGTCGGCCAGCACCGCGTCGATGCCGTTTTTGTCAATTAGGCGCAAGCCGGCGTTGGAGACGCGCAAGCGCACCCAGCGGTTTTCGCTTTCAACCCAAAACCGGCGGTGATGCAGGTTGGGCAAAAAGCGACGCTTGGTTTTGTTGTTGGCGTGGGATACGTGGTTGCCCACTGCCGGCTTTTTGCCGGTCACTTCACAAACGCGTGCCATGGGGACACTCCAAAATTCGTCGGTTCACAAAGGTGGGCACGGCACCCAGCGGAACCAAGCCCAAAACCCAGCATTATAAGCCGAGATTGCCCCCCGCCGGCCCAGCTGCCCGCGCCGCCGCCGGCTAGCTGCTTTGCTGCTCCAAAAAGCGCTGCGCATCCAGCGCCGCCATGCACCCCGTGCCCGCGCTGGTAATGGCTTGGCGGTACACGTGGTCTTGCACGTCGCCGGCGGCGAACACGCCGGGCACGCTGGTTTGCGTGGCCATGCCTTGCAGCCCGCTGCGCGTCACCAAATACCCGTCTTTCATGTCCAGTTGGCCGGCAAACAACTCGGTGTTGGGCTGGTGGCCAATGGCAATAAAGCAGCCTTTAAGCAACAGTTCTTCGGTGCCGCCCTCGTTGCCTTTGAGCCGCACCCCGGTCACCCCGCTGGCGTCGCCCAGCACCTCGTCAAGCGTGGCGTTGAGCTTGAGCTCAATGCGGCCGGCGGCCACTTTTTCCATCAGTTTGTCTACCATGATGGGCTCGGCACGAAACGTTTCGCGCCGATGCACCAGGTACACCTTGCTGGCAATGTTGGACAAGTACAACGCTTCTTCAACCGCGGTGTTGCCACCGCCCACCACGGCGCACACCTCGTCGCGGTAAAAAAACCCGTCGCAGGTGGCGCAGCCGCTTACCCCGCGCCCCATAAACGCCGACTCAGACGGCAACCCAAGGTACTTGGCCGAGGCCCCGGTGGCCACAATCAGCGCGTCGCAGGTGTAGGTGTCGCTGTCGCCCTTCAGGGTAAAAGGGCGCTGGCCTAGGCTCACCTCGTGAATGTGGTCAAACACAATTTGTGTGTCAAAGCGCTCGGCGTGCGCCTGAAAGCGCGCCATCAGGTCTGGCCCCAGCACGCCCTGCGCGTCGGCTGGCCAGTTGTCCACGTCGGTGGTGGTCATTAACTGGCCGCCTTGGGCCATGCCCGTAATGAGCATGGGCTTAAGGTTGGCGCGGGCGGCGTAAACGGCGGCGGTGTACCCGGCGGGGCCGGATCCAAGAATGAGTACGTTGGCGTGAGGCATGCGGCAATTGTAGTCAGTGCCCTTGCATAATAGAGCGCGTATGGCTTTCTCTTTGGACGTTCTCACCGGCACGCACGAGCGTGCGCGCGGCGCGTTTCGCTTTGCCCGCGAGCTCGCCTTAGCCGCCGGCGCCTTGTGGCTGGTGTTGTGGTGGGTGGCGCTGCTTACCTACTCGGTTCACGACCCGGCGTGGTCCACCTCGGGGCGCACCGCCGTGGCGGGCAACGGCTTTGGCGCCGTGGGCGCTTGGGTGGCCGACCTGAGTTACTTTGTGCTGGGCTACTCGGTGTGGTGGCTGGTGCTGGCGGCCAGTTGGCGCTGGCTGCGCCTGGTGCGCCGCTGGGCGCGGGCGCCGCTGCAGCCGCCGGCCTCGCGGCGTTGGCGCCGGCTGGGCTTGGCCTTGCTGGTGCTCAGCAGCGCCGCGCTCGAGTGGTCGCGTCTGCACAGCCTAGACGCCGCACTGCCCGACCGCGCCGGTGGCCTGCTGGGCGTGTGGTTGGGGCAGGGCGCGCTGTGGTTGTTTGGCTTTACCGGCTCGGCGCTGGTGCTGCTGGCGCTGTGGCTGCAAGGGCTGGCGTGGTGGCTTAACTTTCGCTGGGCCGGGCTGGCCGAGCGGGTGGGGCTGGGGTGTACGCGTGCGTGGCAGCGCCTGCGCCTAACCCGCGAGCAGCGCGAAGACGAGCGCATTGGCCAGCAAGCCTTGGCCGAGCGCCAACGCGAGGCACCGGCCAACACGGGTGTTGAGCCCACCCTAACCGCCGCCCCGATCGTGATTGAGCCGGTGCAAGTGGCCGTGGCGCCCAGCGCGCGCGTGGCCAAAGAATCGCAACAAGCGCTGTTTGACGAGCCGGTGCAAGGCACCGCGCTGCCGCAGGTGGGCTTACTTGACAAAGCCAACGCCAGTGCCCCCACCGTCTCGGCCGACACGCTGGAGATGACCAGCCGGTTGATTGAGAAAAAGCTCAGCGACTTTGGCGTGGAGGTTAAGGTGGTGGCCGCGGCGCCTGGGCCGGTTATTACGCGCTACGAAATCGACCCCGCCGTGGGCGTCAAGGGTGCGCAAATTGTGAATTTGGCGCGCGACTTGGCGCGCTCACTCAGTTTGGTCTCGATTCGGGTCATCGAGACCATACCCGGCAAAAGCTGCATGGCGCTTGAGTTGCCCAACGCCAACCGCCAAACCATTCGTCTCAGCGAAATCTTAGGCTCCAGCCCCTACCACGAAAGCAAATCGCTGCTCACCATTGGCTTGGGCAAAGACATCGTGGGCCACCCCGTGGTGGCGGACCTAGCCAAAATGCCGCACTGCTTGGTGGCCGGCACCACCGGCTCGGGCAAGTCGGTGGGCATCAACGCCATGATTTTGAGCCTGCTGTACAAGGCCGACCCGCGCGACGTGCGCCTGCTGCTCATCGACCCCAAAATGCTTGAGATGAGCGTGTACGAGGGCATACCGCACCTGCTCGCCCCGGTGGTAACCGACATGCGCCAAGCCGCCCACGCGCTGAACTGGTGCGTGGCCGAAATGGAGCGCCGCTACAAGCTCATGAGCAAACTGGGGGTGCGCAACTTGGCGGGCTTTAACACCAAGGTGCGCCAAGCCCACGCCAGCGGGCAAAGCCTGCCCAACCCGTTTTCGCTTACCCCAGACGAGCCCGAGCCACTGCAGCCACTGCCGTATTTGGTGGTGGTTATTGACGAACTGGCCGACCTGATGATGGTGGTGGGCAAAAAGGTTGAAGAGCTCATTGCGCGCTTGGCACAAAAAGCCCGCGCCGCGGGCATTCACCTGGTGCTGGCCACGCAGCGCCCCAGCGTGGACGTGATCACTGGCCTCATCAAAGCCAACATTCCCACGCGCATTGCGTTTCAAGTAAGCAGCAAAATCGACTCGCGCACCATACTTGACCAAATGGGCGCCGAAACCCTGCTGGGCATGGGCGACATGCTTTACTTGCCCAGCGGCAGCGGCTTTGCCCAGCGCGTGCACGGGGCGTTTGTCTCAGACGACGAGGTGCACCGCGTGGTGGCCTACCTTAAAACCCAAGGCGAGCCCAACTACATCGACGGCGTGCTCGAAGGCGGCACCGTTGACGGCGGCGACACCCTGGTGCCCGAGCCCGGCGGCGAAGCCGACCCCATGTACGACCAAGCCGTGGCCGTGGTGCTCAAGCACCGCAAGGCCAGCATCTCGCTGGTGCAGCGCCACCTCAAAATTGGCTACAACCGCGCCGCGCGCATGCTAGAAGAAATGGAGAGCGCCGGCTTGGT
>JAYPEA010000004.1:64066-67748 GCA_038125525.1 Burkholderiaceae bacterium
TTGGCTACAACCGCGCCGCGCGCATGCTAGAAGAAATGGAGAGCGCCGGCTTGGTCAGCGCCATGAGCGGCAGTGGCCAGCGCGAAATTTTGGTGCCCTCGGGCGGCGGCGACTCCGCATGAGCGCCGTACGTAGCCTGGCCGCCGTGTGGCTGCTGGTGGTGGCCGCGGGTGCGGCGCACGCTGGGGCATTGCAAGCGCTGCGCGCGTTTATTGATGCCGGGGGCGAACTCTCGGGCCAGTTCGAGCAAACCGTCACCCTCAGCCCGCCCGGGGCGGTGCCGCCGCGCGTCTCGCGTGGGGCATTTTGGCTGCGCCGCCCCAACCAGTTTCGTTTTGACTACACCGCCCCGTACCGCCAAGTGGTGCTGGCCGACGGCCAAACCCTGTGGCTGCACGACCTTGATTTAAACCAAGTTACCCAGCGCAACCAAGCCGACGTATTGGCCCAATCGCCCGTGGCGCTGCTTTCAAGCCGCCGCGCGGTTGAAGCCTTGCAGCGCGACTTTACCCTTACCGAAGCCCCGCCCGACGCCGACGGCCTGCAATGGCTGCAAGGCACACCGCGCCAGCCCAACGCCAGCGTGCGCAGCCTGCGCCTGGGCTTTGACGCGGCCAACCGGCTACGCGCCATTGACACCACCGACGCCCTGGGCCAACGCTCGGTCATGCGGCTTACCCAGCTCAGCCGCGAGCCCGCCCCGGTGGGCTGGTTTGTGTTTACGCCCCCCGCCGGGGCCGACGTGGTACGCCAATGACCCCCGCGGCGCCGCCAGCCCAGCCGCTGGCCCAGCGCCTGCGCCCCAGCGAACTTGGCCAAGTGGTGGGCCAAAGCCACTTGCTTGGCCCCGGCAAACCGCTGCACATGGCCTTTGCCTCGGGCCAGCCGCACGCCATGATTTTTTGGGGCCCGCCCGGCGTAGGCAAAACCACCCTGGCCCGCCTCACCGCGCAAGCCTTTGGCTGCCGTTGGCTGGCGCTGTCGGCGGTGCTTGGTGGCGTAAAAGACATACGCGCCGCCGTGGAGCAAGCCGAGGTGTGGCAAGCGCAGGGGCAGCGCACCATTTTGTTTGTTGACGAAATTCACCGCTTCAACAAAGCCCAGCAAGACGCGCTGCTGCCCTACACCGAAACCGGCCTTATTACCCTCATTGGCGCCACCACCGAAAACCCCTCATTCGAAGTCAACGCCGCGCTGCTGTCGCGCGTGCAGGTGTACGTGCTGCAGCCGCTTAGCCCCAGCGAACTGCACCAACTGCTCGCGCGCGCGCGCGAGCAGGCCACCCCCGAGCTGACGCTGGCCCCCCAAGCCGAGCAACTGTTGGTACAAATGGCCGACGGCGACGCCCGCCGCCTGCTTAACCTGCTCGAACAATGCGCCGCCGCAGCCCAAGCCCAGGGCCTGCAGCACATGGGCCCACAGCAAGCGCAACAGGCCCTTACCGCGCACGCGCCGCGCTTTGACAAAGGCGGCGACCAGTTTTACGACCAAATCTCGGCGTTGCACAAATCGGTACGCGGCAGCGACCCCGACGCCGCCCTGTACTGGCTGTGCCGCATGCTCGAAGGCGGCGCCGACCCGCGCTACCTGGCGCGGCGTGTGCTGCGCATGGCCTGGGAAGACATTGGCCTGGCCGACCCCCGCGCCATGCAACTGGCCAACGACGCGGCCCAAACCTACGAGCGCCTGGGCAGCCCCGAAGGCGAACTGGCCCTAGCCCAAACCGTGCTGTACCTGGCCGTAGCCGCCAAAAGCAACGCCGGCTACACCGCCTACAACCAAGCGCGCGCGGCGGTTAAACACGGCCCCAGCTTGCCCGTGCCCATGCACCTGCGCAACGCCCCCACGCAGCTCATGAAAACCTTAGGCCACGGCCAAGGCTACCGCTACGACCACCACGAGCCCAACGCCCACGCCAGCGGCCAACGCCACCTACCCGACGGCATGGACGACCCGCACTGGTACCAACCCACCGACCGCGGGCTAGAAGCCAAAATCGCCGCCAAGCTCGCCACCCTAAAACGCCCACCACCCAAGCCCTAGCCAGTAAGCACAAAATAAATTAATATAAAATGTTCTTTTTAAAATAATCTCCATTGTTAATGTTACCTTATATATTACAATGGTCAGAATGAACAGAGCCCAGAGTCCAGAGCCCAGAGCCCAGAGCCCACATTTTGATGGCTCTGGCTCGGGTAGCCCGCGCCGCAGTCGGTAGCGCGGCGCTCGCTGCGGCCATCACCGCAGCCATTGCGTTAAGTACCCCAACCCACGCCCAAACCGTGGGCTGCGTATGGACTCGCGTTGAGCCAGCACGCATGATCACCAGCCCGGTGCTAAACGCCAACAACAGCCGCTACAACCGAATCACCACCGTAAACGGCAAAATCCCGCACCCTTTTCTAACGGTAACGGGAAGTGGCAACGTGGCAGGGCGCACGGTCACCGCGCGTATACGGGTGGTGAACCTGCGCGGGCGGATCGGCTCGCTAATGCGATCAGGCACCGCGCCGGCGCTATCGCATGAGGGCTATTCGTACGCTAACACCTTCGTCGGTAACTCCCGGGATTGGGTTCGCGGAAACCTCGCCATTATCAGGTGGGACGGCCCCGACTTGCTTTGGGAATGGGTGTTTACCGGCGCACCCACCGCCACGGCCGGCGACCACGGCTTCACCCTAGACGCCTGGTGGCAAATCGCCTTTTTTACCCCACAAGGTTATGACTTTGCGCCATCGACCTACTACAAAACCTACAGCTGGGCCAACGCCATCGAATACACCTGCACGGTCAACTAGGCCGGGCATTTCATCTTTTTTTCAACCCAAGGGAGCTTAACCATGAAACACACCGCAACCCTCACCACCATCGCCGCCGCCGTGCTGGCCGCAGCCATCCCACTGGCTGCGCAGGCGCAAACATCATCAACACTCACCATCTCGGTTGGGCCAGAGCTAGCAATTGACCCTACCATCACCTGCGTCGCCCCCACTGACGGCACCTTGGTGCCCGTGGTTAGCGGCAACGGCGAACTCATCCGGTTCACCACCGACAACAACGAGCTTGGTGCTGACGAGGCTCTGCAAAGCGCCACCCCTGACAACACCGCCGCCGGCGTCGCCGGCACCAGGACATCACCATCCCAGCCAACCCTCAACGTCTCATGGACGCGTGGATCGTCCACGTCAAACAACAAATACATTCAAATCAAGGCCGAGCTGCCTAGTGATTTACAGAGCAAGTTAAACAACACATTGTTAAGCGGCTTAAGCGGCGGGACGGCTTTTTCTTACACCACGATACCAGCCGGAACTGTCAACAACACCGCCCCGAGCACTACCAATACCGCAAGCCATGCGGTACTCACCGGCCTTAACTCGCTGAATGGAGCAAACGTCAAACAGAAATACGACAGCGCAACCAGCTCCATCATCCTATCCATTGCACCATCAGGCGCCACCGCAGACAACAACTTTTTGCCTGCGTTGGCTAGCACCACTCTGAGCCTTGATTTAACGTTGGTGGCAAGTGGTGGCCCTTACCGGGTAAAGCCGCTGGCTGACGGGGGGCCACCGCTAATATTTCATGGACATGCAGCACGGTTAGCTCAGAAGCTCTATGACGAATGCATCTAACCCTTGGCGCGGTGTATGAGCATGGTGCGGCACGCGGGTTGGCTGGT
>JAYPEA010000005.1:0-1847 GCA_038125525.1 Burkholderiaceae bacterium
GCCGCTTTTTGCGCGGCGTTGGGCAGCACGCACACGTTGCAGTAGCCGTTTTCTTGGTAGCCCTCGGGTGCGTGCATCAGCGGCACGCCGATGTCGGTGAGCCGCTGGCGGTAGTAGGCCGCGGCCTCGCGGCGTGAGGCCAAGCGGGCGTCAAAGTGGTCCAGCGCCAGGTTTACAAACGCGGCTTGTAGCGCGTCCATGCGCGAGTTCCAGCCCACCAAGCCGTAGCCGTAGTGCGAGGTGCGCCCATGATTACCCAGTTGCCGCACGCGCTCGGCCCACTCCGCGTTGGCGGTAAACACCGCGCCGCCGTCACCCGCGGCGCCCAGCACCTTGGCCGGGTAAAACGAGGTGGTGGCAATAGCCGCCTCGGCGTAAATGCTTTGCCCCTCGTAGGTCACACCAAAACTTTGGGCGCCGTCTTCCACCAGCACCACGCCGCGCGCCTGGCACAGTTGGCGCAGCTCGGCCAGCCGGGCGCTGCCCCAGCCGTACAGGTGCACCAGCAGCGCCGCCTTGGGCGCGTGCGCGTCCAGCGCCTGGGTGAAGGCATCAAAATCCACGGCGCCGTCGGCTGGGTCAACGTCCACGGTCACGGGGCTGGCGCCCACGTTGACCACCGCCTCAAAGGTGGCCCAAAAGGTGGCGTTGGGCACCAGCACCACGTCGCCCGCGCCCACGCCCACGGCGCGCAGCGCCAGTTGAATCGCATCGGTGCCGTTGCCGCAGGTAATCGCGTGCGCCACGCCGGTGGCCTGCGCCAAGCGCGATTCAAGCCGCGCCACCTCGGCCCCGCCAATGAACTGGGCCTGCGCACTCATTTCGGCCACCTTGGCCTGCCACGCGGGCAAAAAGTCGGGCTCAAAGCGTTTGATGTCAATAAAGGGTACGGGCACGATGGGTCTTTCCACAAAAACTGCGCGCATTATCGCCGCACGGGCGCAGGCGACAGCGCGCGGCGCGCCGGCCAAGGCATACTGCGGCGCCATGAACGAGCAAGCACCACGCCCCGCCGCCCCACACGGCGCCAAGCCCGTGGTGGGGCGCGTGGTCAACCGCGTCGACGTCGCGCTGATTGCGCTGGTGACCATCAGCTGGGGCCTAAGCTACCCGGTGATGAAGTTTGTGGTCAACGCCTACCCACCGGCCACGTTTCGGGCGTTGTCGTTTGCGGTGGGGGTGGCGTCGCTTTGGGCCTACATGCGCTGGCGCGGCGAACCGCTGGCGGTGCCGCGTGCCGTGTGGCCGCGGCTGGGCAAGCTGGGGCTGATGAACATGATGCTGTGGCACGCCGGGCTGATTTATGGCCTAACCCTGCTGGCCAGCGGCCGCGCCGCCACCATTGGCTACACCATGCCGGTGTGGGCCACGCTGGCGGCGGTGCTGTGGTTTGGCGAACGCCTAACCTGGCGCGGGCTGCTGGGCTTGCTGCTGGCGCTGGGCTCAACCGCGTTGCTGGCGCAGCACGAATGGCAAGCCATGGCGGGCCAACCGCTGGGGCTGGCGCTGGTGCTGGGCGCGGCCATGGCTTGGGGCACGGGCACGGCCATGATGAAACACACCCCGGTGGCCCTGCCGCAAACCACGGTCACGTTTTGGATGCTGGTGATGGCCATGCTGATGTTTACCGGGCTGGCCCTAAGCACCGAAACCCAACGCTGGGCCTGGCCCGACCTGTGGCAGTGGCTGGCGATTTTGTACGGCGGGGCTTGGACGTTTGCCGTGTGCTACGTGGCGTGGTTTACGGTGGTAAAAAAGCTCACGCCCACACAAAGCGGCTTGTCGGTAACGCTGGTGCCGGTGTTTGGCGTACTGGGCGGCGTGTGGTTTTTGGGTGAAACCTTGGT